>JAGQLK010000192.1 GCA_020429485.1 Candidatus Dojkabacteria bacterium
GCATCTATTTTTCTGATTGCAGATATACCTGTATTAGGCTGATTATCTAGTTCCCCGGAAATACGTACTGAATAATCTTCATTTAATAAATCAAATGATTGACCAGGTGTTGTGTTTTTTAATAACAGACCATTAAAAATATATACACTACCCGTATTGCTACCATCATCATCGGCGAACGGAGAAACTACAGCATAGTCAAATAACTCATCCCCATCATAATCAAGTATAAAGCTTCTATACTCACCATTGCCATATCCTAAGCCATCTCCATTACGAGCACCATGAATAATTGCATAGTAGTTTGGATAAGTAGTTGTTAATGTTGCTACATTTGCAGTTTGTCCTGGTGTACTTAAATCAACGAACCCTGGTTGATATATCACAACCGTTCCATTATTGGTTCTTGTAAGCGTATCAGCTAAATAGTCATTGAATACAAATTCATCTATTCCGTCATTATCTATATCTAAAGGCCTAATGTAGTATGTACCATCTATTCTTAGGCTATAATTGTTAGAATCAGAAAGATCTATTGCCGCTCCTTTTCCTATTTGATCTGAAAGAATTTTATCTGAAATGATATATGTACCATAACTATTTGTTGGACTCACCCAATAACCGCTAACTAATAGATCGGGCTTTCCATTGCCATCTATGTCGGCAAACTCAAGTTGTGGGAATGCAAGGGCGTCACTTGCTTCTGCACCGTCAATTCTCAAGTTATAGTTTCCATATACTTCATCCATGGTATATACCACAGACACTGCTGTCTTATATGTATTGTTTGAAACCTGAAAGTCATGTATGTCTAGGACCAAACTGCTATCTCTAAAATATGCATCAATATTCTGATTCTGTGAAAAATCTATACGAAGCTCATTCGAATCATTATCAAATAGTGACACACTTGCTCCCTCGGTCACTTGGCTTGTAATTGAATAGCTCCCAGCAAGACAATCAAAGCCGCTTAGTATCCTTAAATTACTTTCAGATGGATCTTCGTCATACAGACATACTTCCCTTTCTTCTTGCGTAATGTATGACTTAATCTGTGGAGGATTCTGTGTACTATACTCTTTACCATCATATACTATTTTCTCGAGGTCACTCAAATCATAAACTAGCTCTAAATCAGCTGTTACAGGTTCTTTGTTTTCATTCTTCAGAACAACTTTTTGCTCAATTGTTCTACTACCTTCAATCTCAAATTCGCCAATTATATTATATTCGCTTGATACTTCTAATCCACTAGTATCAGCTAGGTTAAAAGATACTTCAGAACTCTGTGTCTCGCTATTTTCAATGCTTTCGTTTGTAACACGAATTTGAATCTGATCAATAAAATTGTTTGCTAATTCATCTCGCCAAAATATCCCGTTATCCTCAAGATAATTATTAGCTGTATTTAAAGAGTTCTTGTAGTTTGAATCGTGGTCTTTCTCTTCTCCATCTTCTACTTTCCCTTCCTCCGCTATCTTAGGGTACTTTGAATCAAGTGGATAAACTAATGTCTGTTGGAAGTCTCCGAGAGAATTTGTATTGAGTAACCGATCAAAAGAAGCAACAGAACCAGGTATAAACAACACTACGAATAATAAACTAATGCAGTTTATTAACCTATACTTTAAGCCTTTGCTAATATGGAACATATTTTATACCCGTATATATAACTATAATTTAATTTTTTGAGGAAGTAAATCTCTATGTAAATAATCCGCTTCTTGACTCACATGGTATTATTGACCCATCATAATTAACAATTCATGGCTAGAGAATTACTCTGGAATCAAGAGTTTGAACCTCAATCAAATATACCAACACTAGTAATTCCAACACAGATGCCCAATGGAGAACCTAGGCTCGTACAAGGAATAGAAAACATATTAGACCAAATAGGTGGTAACTCAGTTATTTCAGATCAATTTGATTATAGCAATGCTGGTGAATTTTCTATTCGATTTCCAACAAATAATAGACCAATAGAAATTCAAATACTGCAAGCCATTTCCGATGAACTTCATTATTGGGGAATACCCACTCCAAATAGGTATGATATGTTTGATATTTTGGATATAA
>JAGQLK010000193.1 GCA_020429485.1 Candidatus Dojkabacteria bacterium
TTAGGTGATGAAATAATTTATGATCACGGCGATCCGAACGATTTTCCTGGATCGAGAGGAGTAAAGCACGTAGTCAAATCTAGATGTATTCTCATGTGTTTACTAGATACCCCGGCCGGTCTGATCAGGGTTGTTACAACTCATTTTACAGTATCTGATTTATGTACAGAAACTAGTCAAATGTACGAGATGGCTTGCTTAACAGCTTCTTTGATTGATAACGCCAAAAGCTATCCTACGATTTTCTCAGGTGATCTTAATATCAGGGCTAAATCATATTCTGTTTCTAAACTCTCAGAAGTGATGACTTGCCATACAAATGAATTTACAGATACACTTGCAAAAGATCATATTTCTAAAGAAAAAGATTTTCCTGAAGGATTAGCAATTGATCATGTATTTTCGAAAGATATGGATTTAGTTGATATAAATGCAAACGATGTCAGCTTTTCTGAACACAAAGCATTAGTTAGTAACTTCTCATTGAATACTGATTTACTCTAAAGAAGGGGGGCTATTCCCGAGTACATCGTTGACTTTATTTACTACATCGTCAAGATCTACATTACTTTTCACAAGGTAAAACGCAGGAGGGTATTCTTCCAATTGATCTAACAGAAGCTTGTCTGGCTCTAAATTTGTTAGCAGAATTACTGGAACATCTTTAGTTGCACGATTAGATTTCATCTCTTTTAGCATATCAACACCGTTCATTACGGGCATTAATAGATCTAATAGAACGATATTGGGTAAATCATCTTTCATTTTAGCTAGGCCATCTTTACCATTTCTAGCTGTTATCACCTCAAATCCTTCCTCTGTAAAATTTCTTTTTAATGCATCAAGCATTTTGAAGTCGTCTTCAACTATCAATATTTTTTGCATAGAACAAAAATAATAAATACATTTAATTTTTATCCACTATAGGGATATTTATTGTGAACCTTGATCCCTTATTAATTTCTGACTCTATAGATATTTTGCCGGATAGGACTTTAGTAATAATTTGATTAGCAATATATAGACCAAGTCCACTTCCTTGGTCTTCGGTTGAAATAACATTACTAGCTCTATAATTTTTCTCCATGATGCTGCCCAGCTCATTTTGAGGTATTCCAATACCCTCATCTTTCACCGATATAATTATTTCGCCATTCTCAATCTTTAAGACTACCTCAATTTGAGTACGTTCATATGAATACTTAACTGCGTTTTCAAGAAGGCACTGCATCAATATCTTTAATAGGTTTGGGTCAGTAGTGATAGCCTCGTCATTTTGTTGATGGATAACATTGATTGTTAGTTCTTTTTTTGTAATAAGATGGTCAACACCTTCTCTAACTTCCTCAAATATTTCGCTTAGATCAACCTCTGTAGGTGTATAAATTAGAGTGCCTAACTCAATCTTTGTTAATTGTAGTAATGAAGATATTAAGTTCACCATATTTTTTGTGCTTATTTCAATATTTTTTAGGAATTTTAATTGGTTCTCGTCTAGGGCTGATAGATCAGTCTTAGTGAGTATATCCATATTCCAACGAATAGATGATAGAGGTGTGCGTAACTGGTGCGAAGCGATCTGAAGAAATTCACTCTTTGCCTTATCTACTTGCATTTCTAGTGTAATGTCCCTAAATACTTTAACTACGCCTATGACCTTGTCATCTTGGATAATCGGAGCTGATGTCAAGTTTACTGGAAGTTTAGATTCATCATTTAATACTAAAATGAATTTTTTTGTAAATATATCTTTCTGATTAATTGTGTGAGTTACTAGTCTGTCTTCTAGTGCGACTGTTTCTCCTGCTAGAGTCTGGAATTTAGGGTAATCACTGAGCCAATTCTTGTTTTCCCAGAAAGATTCACCAACCTTTAATAAATTTTTGGCTTTTTGGTTTATAAATGTAACATTGCCAACTAAGTCTATAGTAACAAATCCTTCACCAATACTATTAAATATAGCTTGATCTTTGATGTTTTCTTTAAGTAATTTATCGTTTAGTTCTACGAGTAGGTCTATCTTTTCTCGAATCGAATCTAGCAGTAGTT
>JAGQLK010000194.1 GCA_020429485.1 Candidatus Dojkabacteria bacterium
CCCCATATCTAATCAGTGCTAAACCATCAGGTGTCTCATCTTCTTCTACTCTATTTTGTGCTCGAGCAACAGCAATTTGTCTATTATAGTCAGCCGCGTTACCTCTATACACACACCCTGGCTCATATTCTTTCAATCCAAACAATAATAACTCTGTTGGGTAGCCCATTGCCTCTGGGTTAGGTACCGGATATGAAGTAACGATATCAAATGTTGCATCTGGATTAAATGGATTTTTTCGAGCTGCTCTACCGATAGCCTGATATGGTTTGGTATCTGACATCATCATCCTTTTGTATACAACCTCAAGAGTTGGTGCATCGATGCCTACTATACCTTTATTTACAACAATCAACCAATCAACTGTTTGATTATTCAATCCTTGAACTGCATCATCTAGTTGCCATACAAATTCATTTGCAACAGCATGTTGGTAATCTTCTGGAACCTCGCTATTAGTTCTTGAGTGAGCAATTGCAATTCTATGTCTAACTTCCGAGTACATCGGATCACTCATAAGTTTGAAATAAAGTTCGTTTGCTTCATCTATAGAAGAAGCTTGTATAAGCGTTTGTTTCAACTCACCTGTTTTAGGATCCATGAATCGTATTGGAGCAATATTCAATATCGCATCAGTATCTGACATTTTTGTTCGATCATGAAAGTATCTATAGATTCTTGCATGTGATAAAACATCTCTTTGCATTCCTTCATTGATATCGAAGTTGTAAATAGTAGGGATGTCTAGATCAACTAATCTTTGTCCTGGTGTAATTCCTGGAGTTGCAGTAAAGGTAACTAACATAGATTCATTCTGGAGCAGCTCATGATCTAGTACTTTACCTCTTCTCATTCTCAAGTTATCTCCCTCGTCAGCAATGATAAGTGGTGGGGTTATACCTCTACTTTTCATTTCGTCTAAAAGCGTAGGTAGTGAGTCATACAATGTATAGATAATATCGGTGTCAGGATGAATCTTGGTTTTACGAGTATAAAAATGTGCTTCTCTGCGCTGATAACCATGTTTATCGAAGTCTCTTTGTGTTTTGGGCACTAAATCAATATTTGAAGTAACATAGATACAGTGCTTTGCCCCAACTGCTTGAGCTGTTTCTAAAAGCATCTGCTGCATATGTGTTTTCCCAGTACCAGTTGCGGCAACTATTCCGTACCAATCAGGTCTATCATTGTTATTAAGAATTGCATCACTAAGTGCTAGCATAGCTTCTGGCTGATGTCTCCAATCTGATGATTTGTCATGGTTAGCGAATCTGTTTTGTAATTCATCAGCAATTAGTGCTGCATAATCAACATATTCGTCTTCTCTACTGGCCGGTGCTTCTATTTGAACAGCTCTCTTTTTAGGCTTTGGTTTTAGTTGTGCAAGAACTTGCTCAACTGGGTTACCATTAAAAAGATCGTCTATTCTAACTTGATATCCACCGCCATTTACTAAGTCTAAATAATTTGACCATGGTGTGTACTTTGTATCACCTTCAAATAAAACGATAGGTTGACCTGATGCACTTAATTCAATACGCGCAGGGTAAGCACAGCCTGGATCATCTGCTGGTAGAAGGCTGAAATTTATATGATGAGTACCATTAGTTGTCATTAATGTATGTAAGTCGCCATGTTCTACAAGACTACCTACTATTGTTTCTGACATTCCTATATACTGTATATATAATGTCTATATTATATCATCTGTAACCTATAGTTTCATAATCAATAATTTAGAAAGTGTTTATATATAGTAATTACCTATATATTTATGAAAGGCATCCCTACAAATGGTGTTTTATCAGACAAATTAACCCTATTATCCAGACATATAAATGGTTTCGGAGCTTTTGGCCCTTTTGGATTTGGATTCCATATTGGTTTAGGTGCATTAACTAGACTAAAGTCTTCTATAAGATCTGTGTGTTCTCTTGTTAGCCATGACAAAGTAACTTCGTCTTCAAACCTCTTTAGTTTTAGTGCTGGTATAACAGACTTTTTAGGTATAGCTCTACTAGGATTAATAATACC
>JAGQLK010000195.1 GCA_020429485.1 Candidatus Dojkabacteria bacterium
TTATGGCAACACAGACAGATTTTATGGCTGCAGTCAATCAAATTGCTGCAGAGCGAAATATAAATCCAGATGAGGTGCTTGAAGCAATTAAATCTGCTATCAAGACAGGCTTCAGAAGAGATTACCCTGAAGAAGAAGGTAGTACTCTTGAAGTAGATATTAATTCTGAAGGTGGATCTATTGCTGTTTATGCAGACAAAAAAGTAGTAGATGATGTAACTGATCCAACAACTCAAATTTCTCTAGCGGAAGCCCAAGAGATAGAGCCAAAACTTAGAGTGGGTGATCACGTTCAAGTTGATATTACCCCAACTGGTGACTTTGGAAGAGTTGCAGCACAAGCAGCTAGACAAGTGATTCTTCAAAAGATTAGAGAATCAGAAAAGGAATCAATTATGGATGAATTTAAGGATAAGATTGGTGATATTGATTTTGGAGTGGTACAAAGAATGGATGGTGATAGTGTTATCTTCGAAATTAGAAGAGCTTTAGCAGTTATGCCTCTTGAAGATAGGGTTCCTAATGAGTTTTATAAAAGTGGTGCTAGATTAAAGGTTCTTCTTAAAGAGATTGGTATGACGCCAAAAGGTAAGCAACTAATAGTTTCTAGAAGCGCACCTGATTTTCTTGTAGGACTATTTAAGCTTGAAGTACCTGAAATTGTATCTGGTTCAGTAGAAATTAAATCTATTGCTAGAGAAGCAGGTTCAAGATCAAAAGTAGCTGTAAACTCAACTGTAGACGGTGTTGATCCAATCGGATCTTGTGTAGGTCAGAAGGGGGTAAGAATCAATGCTATTATGAACGAACTTAAATTTGGCGTTCAAGAAGAGAAGATTGATATTATTTCATGGGATGAAGATGAAGTAACTTTTATTCAGAACGCATTAAGTCCTGCACAAGTCTTGACAGTAGAATTAGTTGATGAAGACGAAAAAATTGCAAAGGTTGTTGTTCCAGATGACCAATTATCTCTTGCAATTGGGAAAGAAGGTCAAAACGTAAGATTAGCAGCAAAGTTGACTGGTTGGAGCATAGACATTGAAGGAGAAACTATTAAGGTTGATGATCCACATAGTAAAGCTCAATCAGACGATGCATCGGATGATGATGATAGTGATGATGATTCAGCAACAAATGAAGTAGAGGCTTCAGAGGAAGCATCAGCTGATGACATTGCTTCACTTGAGTTAGCTACTAGAACAGAAACTGCATTAAAAGATGCAGGAATTGATTCTGTTGCAAAGCTAAAAGAAGCAATTGATGCGGGTGAAAAAATTAAAGGCATTGGTCCTAAAGCTTTAGAAGAGATTAACGAAAAACTATAAGAATTATGTCTAAATCTAAGCAGCCAAGACAAAAACATGTACCAATGAGAACATGTATTGCTACGGGTGAAAGACGAGCAAAGACTGAGCTGCTTAGATTAGTTTTGACAGAAAATGGCGACATAGAGATTGATTTAACAGGTAAGCTTAAAGGAAGAGGTGCTAATATTCTGCCTACCTTGGAAGCTTTAGAATTAGCAATCAAGAAGAATTCACTTGTGAGAGCATTAAAAATTGAAGGTGGATTAAAATATGAACAATTAAATTCACTAAGAGATAAATTTGCACAAGCTATTGAAGAAAAGAGCTTCCGCCCTAAAAATAAACCCGTTACAATAAGGGTAAACAAAAAAGATCTAACCTAATTTCATATTGCTTTGGCTATTTCCAGACGAGAGAAGTTACTATTAGTGTTTTCATTCGTATTCGCTGCGATAGCTGTTCTTTTAAGTGCGTTTGAAATTTTCATATTATTTATCCCTGATATTTATATCTTTGGTCATGGATTTATAGGATTAATTGGCTTACTAATTCTACTATTCTTGCAATCGATATTTATTGTTACATATGTGTTAATTTACACTTCGAAACTTAAGCTTAGACTAATATGGATACTTGCTCTTCAAAATATTCTGAACGGTATTCTTTTCGTATTACTAATGATAAATTTAATTATAGTTG
>JAGQLK010000196.1 GCA_020429485.1 Candidatus Dojkabacteria bacterium
CACAATATAGGTAGTTTGCTTAGCACTGTTCCTGATATCAAACTAGTTTCTGAAAAGCTCCTTCAAGAATTCAAAGATGTAACATTCAAAGGAATGGTCGAATATGTATACAATGATGAATTAAAGGTAATCTGCGAACAAATAACCGAATTTGCTATGAAATATTTTGCAAAAAGGGTTTACGAATACCTAGATAGTAATTTATCTGTACAAGCGGCTAAAGAGAACGTAATAGACTATCATAAAAGACTGGTTAATCCACCTGCAATAAAATTCCCTGAACAATTAAAGGTAATAGAGCAAGAAATTGAATCAATACTAAAGAAGAATTACGAAAAGATGAAATATCTAAATGAGGATACAAAGAAAGTACTTCTTCAAGAATTCAAAGAATTAACACTTCTATATATCTCAGAAGGTGACTTCATACCTTATAACTACTATATTTTAGACTTTAGATCTCCTGAAGAGTTTACTACCGATGAGGAGTCTTATAATTATATTATCGACACTTATCTTTATTACGAACAGGGTGGATATTCACAGATTCCTATGGAAAGTTATGACCTCGATTTCAGTGCTGATGCTAAAACAAAGATATTTGAAGCAGTAACAAATAGTATAGAGAATCCATATTACACATTAAATGATTATCTAAATGAATAATGGCAGTAGCAGTTCTTAATCCTGAAAATTTAGATGAAAAGTACAAAGTAACAAGAGGAGAGTTACTTGAACTCTCTCGCTGGGCTGCTGCAGGAGGTGATGGTGATAAATCGGCTCGCCCACCATGGTTACCAGGAAATGTTGATTATACAGAGATAAGGCTTAGATATAAAAATATAATTGATCAGGCGTTAAGCGTTGGAGGAGCAGAAAGCTCAGAGATAGGTCTAACATCTCCTACTCAATTAGAAGCTTTAAATTCACTTCGAGGTTTTAAATCATTACCTCAATCTACAGAAACATATACCAAAGGATCTTTTCAGAAAGAGCTTGAAGAATGGCGACTAAGAAGCGTTAAACTTCCAATGACTCGAGATCAAAGGCTGGAAGTGGACAGAAAAATTAAAACTGTAAGTAACTTGGTAAATGCTACTCCTGGAGGTGCAAATGCAATAGTGAGATTTGGAGAAGATATAGAAGCTATGAATGCTTATAGTACGTTCAGAGGTCTTCTAGAGCAAGCACGAGATATTAATCCTTTCGAGGTTGCAGCAAACCAAATTAAACAGGATATTGCAAGAGATAGAGCAGAAGCAGCTCAAAAGAGAGCACAGCAGCAGCAGCAAGCTCCTAAGGAAGAAGAAGAGAATAAAGAACCACCTCCACCTCCTCCAGCTCCAGGACAACTTGAAGCTGAACAGGCCAAATTAATTAGAGAGCAAGCAGAGAAAAATGGTAAAGATGGACCATCATTAGAAGAACAAGCTAGAAGAGCGCAAAATGGAGAAGCAGTAATTACACCAGAAGAGCAAGCAAAAGTTGATCAAGCAGCAAGAGATAGAGCACCAGAACAACAACAGCAACAAGCTCCTATTGATCAAGCTGAACAACAACCAACACCAAACCAAGAAACACCGCAAGCTGAACAACGAACTCAGAATGCACAACAACCGGCTGCGCCAACTGAACAATTAGAAACAGAACCTACACAAGCTGAGCAGACGCCTCAATTTAATATTGCTGTTGACTCTTCAGATATAAAAACAGGTGAAACATACGAAGCTAGGGCTAGAGCAAATGGTGCCCAAGGGAGTGTTACATATAGAGTAGTAAATGATCCGAATAGTGCAGCAGAAGTATCAATTGATGAAAACGGTAATATTAGTTCTTCTGACAAGATTACTGACGGTGAAATTATTTACAGAGTCATCGCTGAAGATGAATATGGAAACGTACAATCTGTAGATGTTGCAGCCCAAGTATCTTTCAAAGCTGATGTATCGATAGAAGACAGTAAAGACGAAGAAGTTAAGGCGCAACAAAACGCTGCTTC
>JAGQLK010000197.1 GCA_020429485.1 Candidatus Dojkabacteria bacterium
GAATGTCAGCAGATTTGTAATCAAGTAGGACACTAGCATACTTAATCTAGCTTGAGGATAAAAGCTTTACCGTATTCCCTGAAATTGAGCTTGGAATAAAATGCATGAGCTCTTGGAAGCTCCATTGCTGATTCTAATCTAATATACGCAAGGTTATTACTTTTTGCCCACTCAATACCAGCGAGCATTAGCTTCTTTGCTACTTCTTTTCCTTGATAGTTATTGTTTACATACATTTCTTCAACTTCTGCTATGTAATATCCTTTCCTTAGTTGAGGTATTTTATTGATTGTTATTATTCCAACATAGTTATCTTTTTCTTGTGCCAAAAACACTGCTATATCATCTGTGGGAATGAGCTTTTCATAAAGTCCCTCTCCATTATCTCTAGCCGATCTTGATTCACTAGATGATTCAGGGTCCATAATCTTATTAACAGTTGTTCTGAATTCATCAAGTAACCTTAGAACTTCTTTTTTGTGAGATAAGTTTGCTTTAACAATATTCATATCAAATGCTCTGATTATAGTTATAGTTATATATAGTCTTGTAACAGTACTTAATAGAAAGCAACATGGTGATAAATGAACTCATGATGCCATTCTGGTTTAAAAATTTATAAGCTTTGCTCTTTTGTGCGCTGGCAAGGACGTATGCATTATGCAGAGTGACTATAACAAAGAAAACATAGAGTAGGTGCCTTTTCTTCTTATCGGGAAATTGTAAAGCCATGATTTTACTAAATACGTGTTTCTGCAATTTTTCATTTAACTGATCTGCATTTTCGTAGTTATTAGGATAAGTGTAGAGAGTAATAACTCCTTGTTCTAGATCTTTCTTATAGTCTGACTTATCGTCATTGAGTTGTAGCCAACCTCCTAGATCGAAAAAGGTCTCGAATAACTTATCATCTTTAATCCAGTTGAGTAGCTGTAAGTAGAGGACAACTGTTGAGCCTCCTTTAGTTAATGTGATAGCTTCTATTTTCTTTAGAGAGGTGTTAGGATCTCGCTGCAGTTTACTCTTCACTTGGATATAATTTACCTGAGAAAAAATTTCTCTAATATCTTTCTGACGATCTTGAGGTACTTTATCTAGTATATCCTTGTATAAGTTAATAATAATCTGTTCTAGGTAGTTCTGAGCCTGATATTTATCAGGATTATTTATCATTTCACTTAGGTCATTATCGTTTGTTTCGTAATGATCAATTAGTTCATCATAACCTATGATCATTGCATTAATGATTGTTGTTATCTCTCTTTCGGTATTAGTTACTTTTCTATCAAACAGTTTGGCATATTCTAGTACAGAAAAATATGCTACGGCTCCATATGTGTACATCTTGCTTATTACGCGATCTTTAGGCTTGCCATTTGGATCGAGAGGATAGTCCTTGATGGATTTTGAGAGGAGTTTATTTGCAAATCTTGCTTGAAGAGCTGTACCTACTATCAAGGAGTAAAATATAGGTATTAGTCTAATTAGGTTCAGTATTCCTGCCATGGTTTATTTACTATTTGTGAATTTTATCACAGCTACTTAGTGAGAGGAACATGCATATAGCTTGCTTGATTATTATGTCGCTCAATACTAACTAAGCCTTCTTCCATATTACTAATTTCTAATAGTGAGCTTTCAGAATATTTATCCAATACGTAATCTGGATGTGAGATCTTAAAGAAATAATTGCCTTCTTTTGCTCTGAAAGAGAATTTCCCACTTTCATCAGTAATATCTATGTCTATGATTCGATTATCATTATCTTTGTACAATCTTGTAATTGCACCTTTGACCAATAATTGGCTACGTGAATTAAACACAATTCCCCATGGAGAAGGATAGTAAATTTTAAGTGCAATGACTATCTGTATTGCATAAAATGCTAGGATAATAGCTCCTACTGTTGAAACTGTCATGAAGATGTAGGCAAGTGATGCAAATACTCCAATGAATAGAATCAATACATTAACGTTTTTAATATTTAGT
>JAGQLK010000198.1 GCA_020429485.1 Candidatus Dojkabacteria bacterium
ACTTATTAGAAGAAGTTGCAAGACTATATGGTTACTCTAAAATTATCCCATCATTGCCAGAAAGAGATTTGACACCAGTAAAGCCAAATCCAATATCTGATATGAGTAGGGTTGTGATCAAGAAATTAACTGGGATGGGTATGGACGAGGTTCTTACTTATAGTTTTGTAGGTAGAGATATATACGAAAACACATTACTCTCAATCGAGAGCTGTCTTGAAATAGAAAATCCTATTTCTCCAGATCTATCACATATGAGAAATACCCTTATTCCAAGTCTAATTGCAAAGGTAAAAGATAACGCAAGATATGAAAAAGAATTTTCGATATTCGAAATTGGAAGAAGAATAGAGATGGAATTAGATGACGAAGGAATACATATTCAACCAAGAGTTATAACCGGAGCTATCTACATAGCTGATCAAGATACAGTTTATTACAATGCAAAAGGTGTAGTAGAAAACCTACTATCCCATTTCGGTGTTGAAGCAGAATATGAAGATATTAACGAGGCAAGCAAACATAAAGCCTATGCTGGTTTACACCCAAGTAGATCTGCTGCAATTATGCATAACGAGAAGCTAATTGGAGTTGTAGGAGAACTACATCCTCAGTCTCAATTAAATTGGGGACTAGACGGAAGAGTAGGTGTTTTTGAGATTGAGTTTGATTATCTGCTTAATAATGCAGCAAATATTAAAAAATATTCACCACTATCGCAGTACCAATCTGTTGAGAGAGATCTAAGCTTCTGGGTAAATAAAAAACATAATTACTCTGAGCTATTAGCAAGTATTGATGATCTAAAACTTGCTGAAGTAGTAAATGTCTCTTTACAAGATATTTATGAACCAAAAGGAGAGGAGAGAAAGAGTATTACTATCAAAGTAACACTTCAAAGCGATATTAAAACACTAGAAGAGAAAGAGATCAATGAAATTATCTCAAAGATAATTAAAGAAATAGAGCTCGATCTTAAAGCCGAGCTCCGTGGTAAGAAATAATAATTTCCTTTTACGGCGTCACCGTAACCTTTTCTACATTGGAGTCTATTGTAACTCCTAATCTTTTTGCTCTAATCTGAATGTCATACATTCCAGGAGCATTTCCAACTGTCCAACTACATGTACCTCCACTACAACTAGCAACTACAGAACCATCTACAAGTAATGATGCGCTATCTAGCTGTGTTCCACTATATGTATACGTGACTGTTGCATTACTTCCACTAGCTACTGTTGCGGGAGCGGACATTGATACGCTTCCAACTGCCTCAAGTGGAATTGATTGTGAACCTGTAGCTCCAGCTGAATCATACACCTTCACCTCAAAAGTATGAGTTCCAGGTGAAGGAGATCCTACATTGACTGTGTCAGTATAAGGTAGAGTAGTAGAAGAGCCTATTAATCCACCATCAAAGTAAACTTCAACCTTTGTTACATTCGATGTAGGAGAGAAAGCATTAACATTGATTGAGATTGTGCCTGTTAATGGTTGTGATGACTTAGGTGAAGTAATCACTGGCCATGGGTTGTTATTACCAGATGGATTTCTATTAATATCACAGTATTCCTCTGGAACAGGTCCTGTACCGCCGCCTTTGCTTTGCATCCATTTATCTAAGAATTTCTGTAGTTCAGGATTTGGCATCTTGTAATACTTAAATGTCATTACCTGAGATTTACCTAGCTGCTTATCAATTTCTCTTGCTAATTTATCAGGCTGATCTGTACAAACTTCAGCTGTCCCTATTTCAACATAAGCAGGAACTTTGATATCTGCGATTGCTAGATCACCGGCTATACCTTCACAACCATTCTCTTCTGTTGTAGTACAAACACCACCTGTGACTATACCAGCTGGCCGAGTAAATGGTGTAGCAGGAATTGAACCACCAACTCTTGTGACAAATTCAGAGATCCAAGGTCTTGCAGTTCCAAAACCTGAAGCACCGAAGTACATAGGTTTATTGTCGTTATT
>JAGQLK010000199.1 GCA_020429485.1 Candidatus Dojkabacteria bacterium
AATCTCGATTAATAGTACCTACTCTGGCTAGTACCCCCATTGAATTTAAACTATTATTTGCCAATGGATTTAATCCCACAACTCTATTTCCAGGATCCATTGCTAATGCATGTAAGAAATCAATAGCAACAATATTTCTAGGATCAGAGATATCTCGAAGTGCGAGTAATGTATCTGTTACAAATGTATTTAGCCCTAGAACTGCTCTTAACCTATGCCTATTTCTCCCACCTGAGATAGTATTTGTTCTTCTAGCTTGTTCGTTTATATCTTTTGTTGTAGTAGCAAATGCTAATGAAACTGTTTCAGAACATGATAAAAACGATCTCATATCTTCTACTTCATCTGCAAGCCAGTCCCTTAAACATAATGCTTCTATGTCAAACATATTGGCTAATAAGCTGCCAACAAATCTATACTCAGTTGCATCTAAACTTCTTGGAGAAGCAGCCATTGAGTTACCCAAGCTAACTAGAATATCATACATGCTAATTTCCTTACCTTGGCTTACTGGGTCTTTTCCTAGCCAAAGTGGTGCTCCCTGATCTTCAATGATTTCTCTTACTGTCTGTGTTCGGTCATGTGTCATCCAGAATGGTGCATATGTATCAGCAAAAGCTACAAGAGTATTATAGGTTGAGGCACTTCTTGACTGTAACTGAGCATTCCTTCCGGCAAACTGCTCACCTAAATGTCTTGTTTGCTCTGTAACTAGAAGACTGCCACCTAAAAATCCTGTAAAGGTATGTGCAAAATCACCTGTAGTCATCCCACCCCAATCTTGGCGTTGGATATTTCCAAGTACAAATTCAGTATGTTGCTGCAGAGACGCCCTTGTTCTATCTATCTGTCCAAGCTCCGTCCCAAGGTTAGAAGAATCTATATATGTTCCATAGATCCTTCTTTTATCTGCTAATGATTGTGCTCTTTGTGGTCTATGTCTACTTTCTGACACTATTTGACATATTAATATATGCGCGAATTATATCACACAGATATAAGATTATAGGGTATAATTACACACCATGTCAGAATATTTCAAAAAACCCAGGAGAACGGCATTCAAGCATCGTAATCCTGCAACAATTAGAAGAGCTAGAGGATTTAATGGTGAACTACCAGAGACTAATGATTGGGATGGAAATGAGGTTGATGAAAACAGATTTGCTGAGCCAGAGCCAATTAGTTTTACTGATATGTGGTTCACATATCTTTTACTAAGAAAGGCCGGATACGAAGTTAATAGCCCTAGATTACCCTTAGCAACACATGAAATGGAAGCAATATGCCAAGATGGTAGAATGATATTAGATAGAAATTTTGAACCAATATTACCTTCACAAATTGGCACTGTTCCAGGGTATGAATCACATCACTCATATCTATTTCCAGAAGGCGGATATGAAATCCATGGATCACCTGATGGAGTTTTTAGAAATACAGCTTCTGGTAACAAAACAAGACGTCATCTGCCTGATAGCTACTGGGAATAATTCTTAGCTTTATTTTTCTTTTCAAATTGCTATACTTAATTATGAAGTATTTTTCTAATGGATAATTCTACCTGCTCACACTTAAACTCTATTAAAGTAACTGACTCTGATATTGATGTCTGCCAAGAATGTATAGCCAGCGGTGATGAGTGGGTACACCTCAGAATGTGCACACAATGTGGCCATGTCGGGTGCTGCAATTCATCCAAGAACAAACACGCCACAAAACACTTCGAACAAACTAATCATCCTATTATGCAATCTGCAGAGAAGGATGAAAAATGGAAGTGGTGTTATATTGATGAAGATTATTTAGTGTAATGACCCCTAAAATAGAACATACAAGACATTTCTTTTATACATTCTTATTGTTTGTATTATATTTGGGCTTTTTGCTTATCAAGCCATACCTTTCTACGGTAGTGCTAGCTATTATTACTGTAATTATCTTTCAGAATGTTTATCAGGCTTGGTTGAAGTTTTTTA
>JAGQLK010000019.1 GCA_020429485.1 Candidatus Dojkabacteria bacterium
CTGTATATTTTGCCCGTCTAATCTCCATCAGTAGGTGCTTTCTCCAATATAAAAACTATCCTTACTATTTAGGATATCTTCTACTACAGATTCATTCGAAATAGATGCAATCATTCCACCATCTTCAAGATATAGTTTTCCAGATTTCCCTTTTAGCTTATATTTTTCTTGCAGTGGTGAAAAGCCAAACCTTTTATAAAAGTCTCCCATTATTTCTTGTGCGGCACTTAAGAATACAAAATCACATCCAACAGCTTCTAGTTCTTGCATTGCCCTGTGCATCATCTCCCCTGCGATTCCTTTGCGTCTGAACTCAGGTTTGACTCTGACTCCACCTATCCCACCCATGATGAGGCTTTGGTCATTGTATTTAAGCTCTCTCTGATAGAGCTTTATTCGTCCTACCATCTGCTCATCAATAATCGCAGCTACAATGGCAAAGCATTTGTCATAATATCGATCTTCAATATCAATCGGATCTAAATCCGAAAGGCAATCATCATTATCAATCTTGAAGCTAACTAATAAAGATTTAAGTTCGTCTGAATTTTCTGGATATATTTTTATTTCCATTTATAGATTTGGTGCAATGCCGGCTACATAAATTAATGTAAAAGCTATAGAAAATATAATTAAAGTAAGTATTGATAGGATAATGAACTTATTATTGTAATAGCTTCTGTATCCTGTCATAGAGATATTTACAGGGTCATTACTGTCCGCAGTTATTTTGAGTTCATAGTTGCCCGGTTTAAGAGTATTTGATTTACTTTGAATAGGTAGATAGTAGAAAAATTCACCATCTTTCTGTTTGGCCATCAAAGAGTGTGCAAATACTTTTTTATCTTTAAAGTGAACAGTGATTGATAGCTTAGTGTCTTTGCTTAGTTCGTATATTTCAAGAAAAAGATCTAGTCTGTTTAGTTGGTCAGTAATTGTATATTTTGTAGTCAGCTTTTTTTTGAAAGTAATTCTGATGTACTCAATAACGTTCTCTTTGAATGCTAAATAAGCAATAAGAATAAACCCAATTAATAAGCTGATTATTAGTATTTTTTCGATTATAGTCATGCTAACTATATATTAATAAAATTCGTCCCCTGTGTCCTAAAGTTTTTTGGCTGGATGGGGAGGATTCGAACCTCCAATCTCCCGGTTAACAGCCGGGTGCAATACCATTATGCTACCATCCAATATCCATATAAAAATAAAAAATCTCCCTTTCGGGAGAAAATTTCGATCTAATATAACAAACCAAAATTACTCCCTGCTGGAGAAATTATTTTGATTATTGTTATTCATTAGTTTTGTTTTCATGTAAGAATTAAACCAAAGTATTAGCTATGTGTCAATCTAAAATAAAAAGTCTCGGTATTACCGAGACTTTAAAGTTGTTCAAAAAGCAGTTGGTTTAGGGCTTTATCACTCTCCATGCACCTAAGAATGCAAATAGGTAACCTAATAAAATGTTAGGAATGAAATCGCCAATATACATTACAAATACTTCAGGTGTAGCAGTTAGTGCTTCCATGAAAGTTAATTCTAACTTTAATCCTTCTATGAATAGTAGTGTTATTTCAGAAAGGGGAATAGCTATCATAATTACAAAAAGAATTGTAGCTATACCTGCGATGTGCATTTTGCCTGCACCAAGAACAAATCCTTTGTAGGCAGCAATACCAATAATAAATCCTAAAATACTTACAAAAAAGCCTAGGTATCCAACTAAAATCCATGGGATAGTGCCTAGGAATCCAAATCCTATGCCTAAGATTACTCCTAGAAGCACTTTAGGAAGGGGAAGACTGTTATCGAACTCTACTGGTTCGAAGCTCAAAAGACTTGATAAATTCATATATATTACGATAATAGATATACCAATTATATAATTAGTAGCTTAATTTAACAACTACTATTTCTGGTCTGGCAAAGAGTCTTGCTCTAGGACCCATTTCACCTATACCTTTTGTAATATACAATTGTTTGCCTTCATATTCAAATTGTCCGTAATCATATTCTTTTCCTAGCACTGTAGGTAGCTCAGGCACCGGTCCCCAGAAAGGGAGGCGAATTTGCCCACCATGAGTGTGTCCTGAAATTATCAAATCAGAGAACTCTGCTTCATCATATAATACGATATCCGGATTATGCTCAAGGAAGATAACAGTATCATCGTCTGATATATCAAATTCATCCATATTAAAGTCAAATCTACTTCCCCAAATATCTTCAAGTCCCAATAATTTTAATTTGTTGTCATGGTCTATTTCGACTATCTCATTACGGAGCACAGTTACACCGAATTCTTCTAGTTTTTGTACTACGTATTCACTTTTGGCTATTGCACCTTCGGCATTGTAATCATCTTTATTTTTTCTACCTACACCATAATCGTGGTTGCCAAGAACTGCGTAAACACCAAGCTCAGCTTCTAGATCAGCTAGGGGATAAAGAAAATCCGCCTGATCAGGGTAGCTATAAATAAAGTCTCCTGGCATGAGTACCAAATCTGGATTTTGTTCATTGATCTTCTCAACAGCTTTTGCCACAAAGTCATCTTGCTTATATGGTCCTACATGAAAGTCTGAAACAATTACAACTTTTAGTTCTGAATTACCGTTTTCATTTAGCTGAATATTTTCATGCCTCACATCAATCCATCTGGGCTCTATGTAGCTTCCATAAATAAGTAGCGCCTGACATAAAATTATTAGGATAATCAATGTTGAGAAGTACTGTTTTAGTTTATTGAACTTCTTAGTGAGAACCAAAAGTATCATCTCGGCAATAAACCCGAGACCTATGAATAACAATGTAATTTTATCGAATTCCGTAAATGTCATACTTGTTTAACAGATGTAAAAAATAATCGTCACAATATTTTCAAGAAAAATAATAATTTTACAGAGCGTATACAAAGTGTTAACTTAGAATAGATACCTATTCAAATATGGATACAAATATGGATAAAGGTATGTTGAAGTGGATAGTTATAATAGTAATTATCGCTTTGATAGCCTTTGGATTACTGAGCTTTATTAGCACAGGAATCTAAAACTACCAGACAATTCCAAACTTGAATTGAATAAGTAGCAATGTAAAGCTACTTAATATTACCAGCGCTAGTGTTACATATAAATCTCTGATTGCTCTTCGTACTAGTTTATCTTTCATTAGTTTTTTAGTGTCTTTATTGTATTGTGTGTATCTAACACCAAGAAATATGATAAACATTAGTACTACTAAAAGAGCAAATACCAATGAGGCTATTGATAGATCCTTCAAGTAAATTAAATTTTCGCTTAAATTGAACATAGTACAAATTGCTATAGTTTAATTTAATATATTGCTAAAGTATTGTAAAATATCCAATATTTAAATATTCACAATGCCGATAATCTTTGGTTGGGGTAAAAAGAAAATTGAAGAATTAGGTGAAATTAATGCCAGAAAATGTGGACGATGTGGCAATGAAAAGCCATGGAGGATAATAAAAGTAACTATCTGGTTTACTTTATTTTTCATTCCTGTATTCCCATACAAAACCCATTATTTGCTATCATGTCCAATTTGTGGAGATGCTTTAGAAATGGAGAAGCAAGCTTACAAAGACATGGTTAGTGACTTCGAATCTAAATCACAGAAATAATCTCATATTCACAGTAGCCTATAAAGTTACTTATCTAGGAGAATATCTTTGAACGCCTTGTATTGATTTGGTATTTCTACACCTTTCATATCGAATTCTTCAAGCCTGCTCATAGCATGTGAATCATCAACTTCTATGTGAGTTGCCATTTTCATTTCGCCTGAAAACTTAACCGGTGATGCTGTAGAGATAATCACATCAGTTAGGTCTTTGTTGGCTAATTCTTGTGCACAATACCAGGCTACAGCAGTATGAGGATCAATTAAATAATTATGTTCTGAATAAACTTGTTGTATTGCTTCGATAGTCTCATCATCATTAACTTTCATAACCTTTACCATTTTTTTGAATGCTGAATGGTCGTGGTTGAATATTTCTAGTACTCTTTGAAAATTACTTGGTGCACCTACATCCATAGCATTTGATAGGGTTTGGATAGTTTCTTGGCTGTCATATACTCCTGTTTGGTAGTATTTAAGTACTGAATCATTTCTATTGGTAGCCGCGATAAAATTGGAAATAGGGATACCCATTTTCCAAGCAAGCAATCCTGCTGTAAAGTTTCCAAAGTTACCTGAAGGAATAATGAACTCTAAATTGTTATCTTGAAGACTAGCGTATGTGTAAGCGTAATAAATGATTTGTGGTAACAACCTACCTATACTGATAGAGTTTGCTGAAGTCAGATTAAGTTCTTTTAGATCTGGATCTACAAACGCTTGTTTTACTATACTTTGACAATCATCGAAGAAACCATCGACAATTATTGGGTTTACATTCTCAGCCACTCTTGTTAGTTGTGCTTCTTGTAGTTTACTCACTTTTCCTTTAGGAAATAGTACATAAACATCAACATTTTCTAAATTTGCAAAACCGTGTGCTATTGCGCCACCAGTATCACCGCTCGTCGCTACGAGAAGCTTTACATGCTTCTGACTTTTAGTAAGAAAATATTGCATAAGTTGAGCTAGATATGATGCAGCTACATCTTTGAAAGATAGAGTAGGTCCATGAAAGAGCTCGAGTACCTGGTATCCATCTACTTTTTTTATTTCAATTGGAAACGCCTGTGCTTTATCAACTAAAACAGCAAGTTCCTCTGCAGGAATGCTATCTTGAACCCACTTTTGTAATACCTTAAAGGCAACTTGATTTAGATTGTTGCCCTTCAAATCATTAAGCTCTTCTGTGCTAAAAGTAGGTATTTCTTCTGGGAAATATAAGCCGCCATCGGGTGCTAGTCCGTTAATCAATGCATCCTGAAAATCTACTTTGTGATTATGATCAGTTAAACTGTAAAACTTCATTGGTATTTCCTGTAATTAATAAATAAAAAAAATCCTCCTTTCGGAGGTGATATTTATTACATCATTACTACACCTCCTTTAGGCTATGCTGTAGTGAAAGTTGTAATTGTATATTTTATTTGTTTCATTTGGCTCATTCTAACATACTTTTATTACCAGTCAATTTCTTGTAATTTCATCTGTTTAAGGAATTCATTTGTCTTGCTGAAATGCTTATTGCCAAAGAAGCCTCTATCCGCAGAAAAAGGGGATGGATGCGCTGACTCTAATATTAGATGCTTATCACCCTTGATTAGATCTTTTTTCTTCCGAGCATATGCACCCCAGAGCAAAAACACTAAGTGTTCTTTTTCTTCTGAAATCTTTTGAATAACTGCGTCGGTAAATTCCTCCCAGCCCTTGCCTTGGTGAGAACCAGCATTTCCTGCCTGAACAGTTAGGGTAGCATTAAGTAACAAAACTCCTTGATCAGCCCACCTTTCTATATTACCACTTTGAGAAATAGGTTTTCCAAGATCAGAGTGGATTTCTTTATATATATTCTGGAGTGATGGTGGAATTCTAATTTCATCTGCAACAGAAAAGCATAAACCATTTGCTTGTCCTTCACCATGATACGGATCTTGTCCAATTATAACTACCTTTACCTCGCTAACCGGGCAGTGGTCAAAAGCACTAAATATTTGATTGCCTGGTGGATAAATTCTTTTGCTTGAGTATTCTTGTTTTACAAACTTAACTAACTCTTGAAAATATTCTTTGGAAAATTCATCTTTAAGTAAACTAGCCCAGGATTTTTCGATTTTTACCTTCATAAATTCAATATACCTTCTCATTAATCATACACATAAGATCGCTTTCATTCAAAATACTTACTCTCCAAGCTTTCGATATGCTGATGCTTAGACATTTACTTATTCTTTTTGTAAAATTATCTTGTTAATATGTATGAGATGAAGAAAATATTTTTTGTACTTACAATTATAGTTATAGCTTTCAATCCGTTAATGACTGTATTAGCGCAAGAGCAAGTTAATACAAATTCAGAATCATCAATTCAAGAAATTATTGATCCTGCTTTGCAGCCCTCTTTAGAGGTTTTGCCACAAATCTATCCTGAAAAAACTATAACAATAAGAGTTGAGATCAAAGCTCTAGTTAGTTCAGGAAAAGTAGGTGTAAATTGGAGCTATCCTGAGAACTTATTAGATATAGTGGGCAATGAGACCGATATTATAACCGTTACTAACGGTAACTCAACTTACTTAACTAAAGAATTCAATCCTAAACCAGAAGCAATTATTGATGGTAACGATTTTGCAAGGTTTATTGAAATTGGTACCAGAGTTAATGCATTTATTGAAGATAGGAACTATTTGAGTGCTACCTCGATAGATTTACAAGTTAATAATGAGATGGAATTGATTCCAATGACCACCGAATATAAGAACGACAAAAATGTGACATTGGCAATACAATGGGGAATAAGAGTATTGATAGTCATGCTAATTCTAGGTTCTATTATATTTGGAATAAAGAAGTTTATTGATTACTTGAACTCTCCTGACCAGCCTAAGTATTAACATTCTGCCTCAGTTTAGGATATTTTAAATTGGATATGTGATTATTTTCTATGCGTTGGAAAATTTTGGAGCAAGCTCCACAAAAAGTATTGGATGAACTCAGTGAATATGGCGAGATAATTGCTCAGTTATTGTTTAGTAGAGGTATTACTACTACTAATCAAGCTGATGAATTCTTTTTTAAACACCAAGTTGGATTTCATGATCCATATACTTTAAAAGGCATAGAGAAAGCAGCTACAACAATTATAGGTGCTATTAAAGATAACAAAAAAATATTCATATATGGAGACTATGATGTAGATGGTATTTGTGCA
This sequence comes from Candidatus Dojkabacteria bacterium, assembly GCA_020429485.1. Classification (GTDB taxonomy): domain Bacteria; phylum Patescibacteriota; class Dojkabacteria; order B142; family OLB20; genus JAGQLK01. The sequence goes on from JAGQLK010000019.1 coordinate 6,857, forward strand.
ACTTCGATCCTGTTTGATTTTCTTTATAGAAAGTTGGGCGCAGAAGTAATACCTCATGTTCCAAATAGATTCACTGAAGGGTATGGTCTAAATGAAGAAAGCCTTACAATACTTAAAGATCAAGGTGCAGAACTAATTATCACTGTGGATTGTGGTATTAGGGATAAAGAACTTGTAGAACAATTTAGCAATAAAGGATTGCAGTTTATTATTACCGATCATCATACCATTCCAGAAGACGAAAAGGGGAAGCAAATAGTACCTGACAGAGCTGAGTCTATTGTGCATCCAAAACTTTCTACTAGCGATTATCCGTTTCCAGAGATATGCGGTACTACAGTAGCTTGGAAACTTCTGGTTGTGCTGTCTGAACATGCTAAGCATAAACAAATGTTAGATGATAATTTTGATCCAGATGCTTATTTAGATCTGGTTGCTTTAGCAACCGTTTGCGATTTAATGCCTCTTCAAGATGAAAATAGGTTAATAGTTAAGAGAGGTCTTGATCAGATGAGGCAAACTGTAAATAGAGGATTAGCTGGCCTTTTAGACTTTTTGGAAATCACACCTGCAGAGCTTAGAACATATCATTTGGGTTTTGTAATTGGACCAAGGTTAAATGCTAGTGGAAGAATTGAGCATGCATTAGATGGCGTTAGGCTCTTAACAACAAATAATGAGCAGGCTATTAGAGAGCTCGTAGTTAAACTCAATGATTTAAATGTCTACAGGCAACAGATCACCAAACAATTAGTTGAAGAAGCAGAAGCAATGGTTACTGAAACAGAACTTAACCATAAGCTTTTATTTCTCGTAGGTGATGAATGGCCAGATGGTGTGGTTGGGTTGGTTGCTAGTAAAATAGTTGAAAAATATTCTAGACCGGTACTAATAGCAAGCAATGATGATGGAGTCGTCAAAGGATCTGCTCGCTCGATACCTCCTTTTAATGTTACAGAAGCTATATCTGAATTTTCTAATTTGTTAGATAGATTTGGTGGCCATTCTCAAGCAGCAGGATTTACGTTTCAGCATAGTCATTATGATGAATTTAAATCTGGCTTACAGCAGTATGCTAATAAATTATTGACAGAAGAGGATCTGATTCCTGAAATTGAAGTAGAGATGGAGTTAAAGCCTGAGCATATAAACTTCGATCTTATCAACGAGATATTATTAATGGAGCCATTCGGGTATCAGAACAAAACACCTATTTTTCTTTTTAGTGATGTAAATGTTGTAAGCGCAAAGTTAGTCGGTAAGGACAGCTCACACTTAAGTCTAAGTGTAGATGTTGGTGGACTCGAAATCAGGTGCATAGGATTTAATAAAAAAGACCTGTTTAACATAGCAGAACAAAGTGCTAAAATTGACATGATTGGGAATCTAGATATAAATCATTGGAATGGATCTCAATATTTACAAATTAGAATCAAAGATATAAAACCTCATGAGTCTGATAAAAAAAGCTAGAAATCTTGCGAACGGGAATATGTATAATATTTTTCTTGTAGGATTGTTAATATTAAATGTTCTGCCTTGGTTAGCTCCAATCTTTTCAAGCATGGGATGGAAAGCACCAGCAAAAGTTATCTATACAGTTTATTCGTTTCTGTGTCATCAATTCGCTTGGAGGAGTCTGCATGTAGCAAATCATCAATGCGCTTGGTGCGCTAGAGATACATTTATCTGGGGATCATTTTTTGCTATAGCACTAATTATTAAACTATATAAAGTAAAGGCAATTAAATGGTATTGGATAGTCCCATTTGTAATCCCAATAGCACTGGATGGAGGTATTCAGACAATTGCTGCTTTAGTAGGATTTAGAGATGAAGATCCATATTACATAAGCACCAATACTCTAAGAATGATAACAGGTGGTACTTTTGGCACCGGTTTAGGATTGTGGATGTTACCTAGTCTAAAAGAAATGTTAGATGAAACCAAAATATAATTATGGATAATCAGATTATAGACAACAGAAGAGAACTAAAGCCGTGGCAAATAGTAATATTTATGGCTTTATTGATAGTTGCAAGTATATTTACTGCTGTATATGTCTGGGATTCTACCTCGGATCAAATCAAACCAGCCAATGCTATTGATTACAAAGTAAAAACCCCTGCATACAATGATGACTGGTTTGAAAGAAATACTACTGGTCTATAAACTACTGATTTTTTCTGAATAATCCGTAAACTGAAATCCCTCCGATAGGAAGAGCTATACCTAGAAGACACAATAATGAAATTGCAAATCCAATCAAAAAAGACGAATCTTCGCTGGTCCACAGATCAGGATCACTTACCCATGTAGCAGTACCTACAAGAACCATGAACACCAACATACAGATTGGAATTAGTAGCAATAATACACAACCTAATCCTAGCACTGATAATATTTTACTCGCATCCATAATTTATAATTCAAAAATTAATTAGATATCTAACGGAAATTCAGTGCATAGTTTCTCAACATCTTTAGCTATGTTAGAAATCAATTCGGATTTCTTTACATTTTCTTCGAATATATCGAAGTCTAAATCAGCCCATTTCCCAACTTCTTCCATTACAGAATTCATCCAATTGGCAATTTGTACCATTTCTGTTTCTTTCATACCTCTTGTAGTAATCCATGGAGTACCAATTCTTAGTGCTGATGGATCTGCTGGTGGTCTTGTCTCACCTGGCATAGTATTGTAATTAGTTATTATTCCAGCATAATCTAATGCTCTTGCAAACTTCTTACCTAGAATAGGTTTATTTGAAAGGTTAATTAACAATAGGTGCTTATCAGTTCCTCCTGTTACCATTTGAAAATTAAATTCCATCAGACTCTCTGCCAGTTTCTGTGCATTTTTTACAATCTGAGCAGCATATTCTTGGAATTCTGGAGAAAGAGCTTCTTTTAGTCCAACTGTAATTCCAGCAATACTATGATTATGAGGCCCACCCTGTAAACCAGGGAATATTGCTCTGTTTATTTTTTTCATTAGATCAGTTCTTGCTAGGATCATTGCGCCTCGATTGCATCTTAGAGTTTTGTGTGTAGTAAACGTTACGACATCTGCGATACCTACAGGAGACTTATTTGCTTTACCTGCAATCAAGCCTGCTTCATGAGCAACGTCCGCAAGATAATATGCATCTACTTTCTCAGCAATTGCCTTCATTCGTTTGTAATCAATCTCTCTAGGATAAGCAGTACCTCCAGTGATAATTAATTTAGGTTTTTGCTCGAGCGCAATCTTTTCTATTTCTTCATAATCGAACATTTGGGTCTCAGGATTTGTCTTATATTGAACAGCTTCAAAGAACTTAGAAGTAACATTTACCTTTCTACTTCCACCTTGATAAAACATTGCATTTGGAACGAATTCTGCTTCTTCTGACTTTGGGCTATAAGACCATCCATGAGACAGATGCCCACCATCAGGTAGATACATTCCCATTATTTTATCTCCTGGCTTAAGTAGGCCTATATAAACAGCTAAGTTAGCTGGACTTCCAGAAAGTGGCTGAACATTTACTTCCCAATCTTCTGGTAGTTCGAATAGTTCTTTGGTTCTTGAGATGGCCAAGTTTTCTAGTTCATCAATGTTGTAGTTACCTTCGTAATATCTTTTACCTGGGTAGCCTTCAGAGTATTTATTCATAAATACCGAGCCAACAGCTTCTCTAACTGCTTTTGAAGTGAAGTTTTCAGAAGCGATCATAGAAAGTTTATTTTGCTGCTTAAATTCTTCTTTCTCTAGAATATTGTATAGTTCAGGGTCTTGTTTCTTAAGATTTGGTTTATCCATAGTTATACTTATTAATTAGTAAATTATCTAACAATCAATTAGCAGTTATATTTTAAGAAAAATACACAAAAATATTTGTGTTCGTTAACTTCAACATGAGGAATTCGTAATATAAATTTAATATAACTGCCATATCTGATACTGTCAAATATATGTACTTGAACAATTCTTGATTTTTTCAGGTATAATCTTAAATATAGAAAATCATAATATGAAAAAAGTAGTTGTTTTAGGGGGAGGAATTTTAGGTCTCACACTTGCATATAAACTCTCTAAGTTAGACTATCAAGTTACTATTCTCGAGAAAAGTCCAGGATTTGGAGGTCTTGCTTCAGGTTTTGAGTATGATGGTTTCTCTATTGAGCGATACTACCATCATTGGTTTAGGAGCGATGTCTACGTACAGAATCTATTAAAAGAATTAGGGATAGGAGACAAACTTGCATGGCATGATACTACATCAGGAATATGGGACAAAAATAGACTCTATGATTTTTCAACAAGTATCGACGTTTTGAAATTACCCATATTAAATATTTTCCAGAGACTTCGTTTAGGATTCGTTTCTTTATTTTTACAAAAGACAAAGGATTATAAAAAGTTTGAAGATGTAACTGCTTTAGAATGGTGCGATAAATATTTTGGCACAAAGGTAACAAATGTACTTTGGAGACCCTTACTAAATGGGAAATTCGGCAAATACAGCAATAAAATTTCAATGTCATGGCTTTGGGCAAGAATTTTTGATAGATCATCATCAAGGCCTAATCCATTAGCTAAAGAGAAGCTCGGTTATATAGATGGGGGATTCCAATTAATGGTTGATAAGCTCGTGGATGGCATAAAAAGCAATGGTGGAATAATGTTAAGTGGAGTACAAGTAACTTCTCACAAAAAAGAACAACAGCACGTAATAAATTATGTAGATGCTAATCAAGCAGAGAATAGATTGGAAGCTGATTTAGTAGTATCTACAGTGCCCGGGCCTGTATTTACCAAACTATTTAATGTATCTGAAGAATATAAGAAACAGATCAAACAAGTTAAATATATTGGTGCAACTTGTATGCTTATCTTCCTCAAACACAAGCTGATGCCTTATTATTGGCTAAGTGTTACAAATGAGGATGCTCCATTTATGGCAGTCATCGAACATACCAATCTGATCGATAAATCGAAATACAATGATAAGCATATTGTGTATATTGCTAAATACATTGACCCAAATGAAGAATTATTTACAAAAGATGAAGAACAACTTCTTGATGTTTATGAAAACTATCTCAAACAAATTAATCCCGAGTTCGATAGGAGTTGGATAGAAGAAAAATTTCTATTCAAATCTGGCTTTGCACAACACATTGTTGAACAAAATTACAACGTAGTTAGTTATGAGACTGGTATAGAAGGGCTGTTATATGCTAACTTTAGTCAAATCTACCCTCATGACAGAGGGACAAAC
>JAGQLK010000001.1 GCA_020429485.1 Candidatus Dojkabacteria bacterium
ATACCTTTCTAAATCAATTGCTAAGAGAGAAAAAATCAATGCTTATGAAGTAAGGCTTAAGGAGCTAAACAAGCGAAAACGTACACAGATGTTCATAAATGCGCAGTCTAAAGTTAAGCTGGTCTCTACAAAAGTTGGGGCTATTGTTTGGGTTGATGCAGTTAACTATATCGAGTTAGTTGGCAGAAAAGTTGGTGATGTAATCACCATGCATAATTCACAATTTAAAATCGCAGGAATTTATTAAGGTTCCCGCCATATTGTCCGTCCATTTATTCTTTGCTGACCGAATAATTGGTTATATTCCAATCCTTGGTCTGCTAATGCAGCTATGGCATACATTAATGTGTATCTCATAGCTGTATTTTGTTGCTCTCTCCCTGAATCACTCTCGAATTGTACTCCTGGAGGAGCTAAGGTATTTACTGGCATAAGAAATTGTCTAATAAATAACCTTGTTATTATTAAACGTATCTTATAGTACATATCACATAAATAATGATTATCTATTTAAAGATATAGCACTTATATTGTATAATTGAAGATATTTTTTGATACGGTGTCCGAACAACATACTACATGGGGTGAAGCAGCAGTATACTACACTCCATCAGAGCCACATAAATGTTTAGGTCCATTAGAGTTTAAAAATGGTCGTCCTCTGACTTTTGATGCTTTCGTGTTACCTGATGCTGAAAATTTCCCTTGGGAGCTATGCCCAGATATACCTATGCAGATGGCCTACCAGGTTGAACGTCTTAACTGGGGCAAGGCTGTCGAAGCACATAGAGTATTCTTTGATGCTGAGACTGGCGATGAAGTAATGCGTCAGAGGTTTAATATGGGTGGGGATTTACTTTGTGTTCATCTGCAAACATTTGAAGGAGAAAGAGTCTTTAAGTATTTTTCTAAGCCGGGTTATCAAAGATATTTTGATGCAACTCCTGTTCATTATGATGAACCACCTGCTGTTCAAGGATCTCTTTTCTAAATATCTGCAATACTATTCTAGCTCTTAAGTATCTGTACTATCTCACTTAGGTCGTAAAAGATTGGTAGCTCTAGTCCAAGATGTTGATATACATTGTATGGTACTGTCAGAGAGCTAACGAATAAGTCTCCTACATATTTATCGGCAGTGCTTCTATATAGTCCCCTTTTAGGTAGAGCTAGAGTTAATGTTGCATCTGCTTTGATACAAGGATCATAAGCCACACCTAAATCACCATTTAATCCTGAAGGTATATCATTAGCTAATACTTTTGCTTTTGAGTTATTTATGAAGTCAATGAAATCAGAAATAGGTTCCTTAGGGTCGCCATTTAGTCCATACCCAATTAGGCCATCAATGATTAAGTCTGCTTTTGAGATATTTCTCAGTATTTCATTTAAATTACCATTTTCGAAATCCTCTAAATTCTTACCCGATTTCTGTAGTATTTCTGCCTGTTTAAGAGTAGCAGGATTTAGTTTCTCTAGTTCTGTGCTCAAATAGACATCTATTTTCGCTCCTTGATCTAATAAATGCCTTGCTGCTGCTAAGGCACCACCACCATTATTACCTTTACCAGCAAATATCAGGATATTTTTATTCAAAATACTTCTATCGAGCATGAATCTGGCTATTTCTGCCAGGCTTCTACCTGCATTTTCCATCATCATTTCTATATTTACCCCGATTTGTTCAAGCATTAATCGGTCAATCTTTTTCATCTGGCTCACTGAAATTGCTGGAATGTCACTTCTATTTACATATCCTATCTTCATTTTCACTTATTACCTAAATTACCTACATATTTTAGCTTATTTCCAAATTTTTTAGAAAAATTTATGTAAATACCTATCTAGAGCGAGAATGTAGCAACTAAACTTATAGTATTTATCTATAGATTCATGATATAATATAATATATAGCTAGTAGATATATGGGTGCTGAAATAGGACAATTTAACATTGATATTCCTCAGGTTAGAGGTGAAGGCTACGCGCCATTAGGACTTAGATTAGCTAAGGGGTACAAAGGAGAAGACACTCTTCAAAGAGAACCTCAAATAAACTATGCTTACGAACAAGAAGCATTTTCTCTGTATGACCTATTGAGACATAATCCCTCTGCAAAGCTGGCGGTTTTAACTAGAGATGACTTGGAGCATATCACTCTAGGTGGTGGTAACTTATTGGATACTCTTCAAACACAAATAGATCCAGATTTAGACGAATTAATCATAGTTCGTGTATCTGATCGTCAGAAGTTAAAATATGCCGGAGTAGAGAGATCTCCAGTGCATATCGGTTATAGATTAAGTACAGATCCAAGGATTGGTGGATTTTCTTATGTTGATAATGTAATTGGTGAGGCTTTTGATAGAGGTGATGATGAATTGAGAGGTATGATCACAGAGACAGTCTATGCACCAGAACATATGGAAACCGCAGCATTATTTGGATTCGACCTTAGAGTATGTGCAGATGCAGAAGTTGCGGCACATTATAATCAATTACAATTAGAGTTAACAGCAGATGAAGTCTATTCACTTCAGAATGCTAAATATCAATATGCAGCTAGGTCTAGAAATGAATACGGTTATGATTGGATGCATCAAGATGCTGGAGCAACAGCTTTGTTGCAAAGAGGTTATTCAGAACAAGCAATTGATACCTTGGCTATGGATCCAGCAGAGGTTTACAATAGCTCTCTTGCATACCTTTTTTCAAATGAATATCCAGGACATGGAGAAGCTAATAGTTATAGAGGATACAAGGCAAAGCTTACTCAAGCTAGAAATTTAGCTGATGCATTTACTGCTTGTACTCCAGATTCGGTACCCGTATTTAACGGTGATAATAATTTAGTCAGAGCAGTATTTGACCGTGGTTCAGAAAGAAATGCACACCCGGTGCTTAGGAGATCAATGCAAGAATTACAAAGCATATTTGGTGAAGTAGATCCAAGAAGTGCTGAGCAAAATCAAGTGCTACATCAATTAATGACATCAAGATTAGAGGTTTATGAACAGGCCATGAATAATTTAGTCTTTACTGTACTAGATAGGCCTGCATGGGCAATTAGGAAATTTATTCCAGGAGCAGAAAGAGCTTTGGAATCAAATTTAACTAAATTGCTCGGATTTGTTGAAACAGTTTTGGAACATAAGCTAGCAATAGAAGCAGATATGATGTCAGCTACTGGGAATTGGGATGCAGAGTTCACGCTTGTACATGATATGGCAGTCAATGCTTTGTATCAGCTTTATGAAAGAGATTATGAAGGTATAAATGCTAATCAGATTCACACTGGTGCAGTATCAAGAAGTATTGTAGGAGCTTCAGGAGGTATTGTGTCTCCACAATTAGCAAGAAGATTATATACAGCAGCAAAGTCATTATATGACATGGCTTCTGAAAAATTAGAACCAGAGCTTGGTAGGTTTGAAGAAGAAATGTCTATGGTTAGAAGAGTAAAGATAGGAAGTCTTGCACCTAATCTTTTAGGAACAAAGATTCAACAACAGATCGAACGAGATCTAGAAGATGGTAGAACAACACCTGCAATAGAATTAGACACACCATTTTGGTTATTTACTTATAGTAGAGAGTTTCCATTAGATCCATTAAATAAGGCATTGGCGTCTGTCGCTGATGCAGGAAAAGAAACTGTTCTATTACACTCTACTCGATTTGTAGATCATGCAGATCGAATGGAGCAATGGCAACAATATGAAAAAGATTGGGGCGCATACATGGCAGTTACTGAGGAAAGATGGATCGCAGAGATGGCATTAGCACCAGAAACAGTATTGAATGTTCATCATCAAGATCAAAATACACGTATAAAGGATGTACGCGGAGGAGCTCTACCGGTGCATATTTTCCAAACATTAAGACGAGCAGAACAAATTGACTATCTAACTGAGGATACTGTTGTGGCTTGGTTTGACAATCTTATTGGTGATTATGAAAATCAGGCAGTACTTAGGTTTATGACCTCTGGACATGACCCTGACGTATATTTACCTGGAGCTGAATTAAGTGGTAGAAGCATTTACGACTCTTTAGTCCAAGCTGGATATACGAATAGAAACTTGATTTATCTACTTTGTGGTTGGGATGGGGTCCGAAGTGCAGTATTACCTACCCTAGCCGTTAATACAATGAGCTTAGATCTTGATCATGGTATAGCACAGAGAGATCAGTTAGTTCGGGAGTTCCATGATGCATTTGCTCAAGATCCTGGATTATTAGATCTTATAGAATATTCATTGCCTTACGAACTGCAACCAGTAGATGGATCACGGATGGTAGATTTAATAACAACTCCAGAATTTACAGGGCACATGGTTGACTTGCTGGCTAGATACTGGGATACAGAGCCTAGGTTGAAAAATATTTTTATAAAAGTCTTTAGGGGTAACGGTGGTTTTAAGGAGCATGGAGTACCGTTCTTAGATAATCCATGGGCTGGATTCAGAATAGGTAGATATATGCAGGATGTGAGAGCAGCAACTATGACAATGTATAATGAGGCAACTCAACAAGCATATGTCTTCTCCCCTACTTCAGAAACAGATACGTTCTACTTATGGAGAAGTGCTCATATAGATGATGCTCAAGCAATAAGAGCTGAAGGGTTCGACAACTTAAGGGGAGCTTTAACAGAAAGTCAAATACATCAATTGAATCAGGATTTTGCATGCTTTGATAGAACTGCTAGGTTGGAGTATAACAGAGGTCAGCAGGTTGGCTGGTATAATAACTCACCTCTGGCACAAGAACTATTAGCAGCTGGGTATGATTTAGATTCTATAGAAGATATTGCAAAAGCAGATATCACATTCACCGTAAATGATGCTATGGCAAGAGGTCTTAGTGGTACCCAGATTGATTCAATAATAGCTAATATGAATAGCGCAGAAGCATACGAAGCATTAGAGGAAGGAATTATTACTCAACGTGAACTTGAGGAATTACATTACAATCCAAATGGGTATAGAGCTAGCGAAATTGCTCACTTAATTGCTGAAAATAAAACAAAATTATTTAGCGAAGACACATTTAGTGATGATGTAATTAGAGCAATGTATGTAAAAATGATGAGATGTAATATGCATCCTGCATTTTTTGAAAATAAAGTTAGAACAACTATACAATCAGCAAGAAGTATTCAAACCGAATTCGATCCAACGCTTGGAACTAATGGAGACTTTACTGATAGGTATTATGCAGAGATGGAAAACTTTGCGCAAAACATAATTGGTTTCCTATTTTTATTCCAGAGGGCAGGAATTTTGCCACATTTTGATCCAGGTAGGGTTGCAGAATGGGAAGGGCCTGTATTAGAATTATTTACCAGGATGGAATTTCACTTTGTTGAGACACTGTGGCCAGTCTTCAATGCGTATGAAGAAGATGTCACGATAGAAGGAGAGACCTATAGGAGACAGTTATTAGAACCACAGAAGCGTGTTTCAAATAATCCTCCAGTTGAGGTTTATTCTGTACCTCCAGAATCCATGCTGGTATTCGTCCAGCGTAGGTTACAGACTATGATGGATATTTTAAATACAAACCGATATTAAGCAATGTCAGAATTAGTTGAAATAGCCCAAGTTAATGAAGAACAACTTGGAATGATGTCTCCTGTTGTAAAGCCCTACGTAGTTGAAATTCAAAGAAGATATGGACTAAATTTATTCACAGCACTTCAAGTTGCCGTAGATACAGAAAGTCGTGGTGGATTTCTTGCTGAGCATGGCGTTGTCTATGATCCAAGTGCGAGAGCTTATATAGCAAGTCGAGTTCTAACTGGCCAAGAAAAAGGTGAGTTGGTAGTTAAGGGTGCTATGGCAGCATTAACACTAAACGAGGAATTAAATGGCCCAAACGAGCCAGGCCACAAACAGGCAAGAATGGCAAGAATGTATACAGAAGTAGCTGGTCTTGCAGAAAATAAAACAGTAGGACAATTTGGTGGCGAATTGCAAGCTTATACAGATGCAAAAAAGAAAAGAAATATAAAGCAGACTAGAAGAATGGTTCATGGAATGAGGTTAGACTTAATGTACCAACACTCAGCTGTAGGTTTGAATGCAGATGTATCTGCTGCATTTATAGCTAATATGGGTGCAGCAGCAGCAGAGATTCATGCTCAAGGTTTTATTACTCAGACTCAGCATGATGAGCTTTATCATGTTCTTGCTCGTATGGACGCTAACGCAGGACAATTACGTCAATCTAATCCAATAGCAGATTTCTATAGGACTATATATAGTTTTAGAGGTGAGGAGAGGTTTTTGTCTCGAACTATAAGTGATGTATTGGTCCCATTTGAAGCAGGAGTACAACTAACAAATTTACAACATTATAAAGAACCAGATGAACTTAGATTGAGCCCGTTTGATTATATGGTTCTACAGGCACTAGGACCAAGTATTGAATTTAGAAAAGGAGCTATTGTAAATGAAGTTGCCTTAGACTATGGAATTCAGATTGACCAAGGATTGATTGATGATTTCTTTACTCTAATTGTCCTTCCTGAATAACTATCCCTACCAAGTACATAGATCCTGTTACGAGAATATTATTTTTTGTCTCAGCAAGGTAATCTAATGCTTTTTCAAGTTCAAGGCTCTTAAAATTATTGAAACCTAGCTCAGATAGTATTTTTTCAACCTCCGCAAAATCAACAGATTCATTTATCATATCTTGTTCTATTCTATAGCTTGTAAGTACCATCTCATCTGCAATCTGTATTAAGCTTTTTATGATTTTGCTATATTCTTTTTTCTTTTTTACAGCAAATAGAATAGAGAACTTTTCTTGAGGGTATACAGTCTTTATTGAATTAACTAGCGCAGCTATTTTTTGAGGATTATGTGCTGCATCAAGAATAATCTTCTTGCCTTTATATTGAGATATTTGGAATCGACCAACCAAGTTGATCTTTTGTAGTGTATCTCTTAGTTTCCGTTCATCTATTTCATCGAGTAGTAATTCTAGTGCTGTGAGTGCGAGTGATGTATTCTCAGCTTGATAAAATCCTATTAGATTAGTTTGAATATTCTTTAATGGCAACTTTGAAGAGTTAAAGTCGAAGCTTGTTCCCTGCTCTTCTATTGTAACATTTTCAAATGTTTCACCCTCTATAACTGGAAAGAGTTGAGCATTGGTTTCGTATGCACGATCATAAAAAACCTCGTTAATCTTTTCTGATTGTTCTAGGTATACAACTCTATTTTTGGGGTGAATAATGCCTGCCTTCTGGTAAGCTATTTCTTCAAGTGTATCTCCAAGGACAGCAGTATGATCAAGACCTATTCTAGTTAATATACATAACTTATTTGGATTCTCAACAACGTTTGTTCCATCGAGCAATCCTCCTAAACCAGTCTCTACTATGACATAATCAACCTTTTCTTTTAGGAATGTATAGAAAACTAAACCGATAACTATTTCAAAATATGTGGGAGGTCCATATTTTGTTTGCTCCATTTCTTTGACTTTATCCTTTACCAACTCAAAATATTCATGAAGCCTGTCGATGTCTAAGTACTCATTGTTGACTTGTACTCTTTCCCTGAAGTCAATTACATGTGGTGATAGAGTAAGTCCTACTTTATAACCCTGCCCATGTAGTAAATTACTTAAAATAGTTGCAGTGCTGCCTTTGCCAGAAGTGCCAGCTATATGAATAACTTGTATCTTTTCTTGTGGTTTGCCTAGTAGGGATAGAAAATACTGTGTACGTTCAATACCCATTTCACCGGGAAATTTGCCACCGATTGACCTATTGGCGTATTGGAGTAAGAAGTCTTCTATTTCTTTTAGTTTAGTATTATTCATGTGCTGATTTTAGCACAAAAAAGAGATAGAACTAATCTACTTTATCTTGAAATCTTAGCTTAATTGATCGTCGATTAGAGCTTGGATTATTGGATCATAGTCAGATCGTGCCGCTACCCAAGTCACTAATTCATTAAAGTCGATCATTCCAGTTGCTACTAGGTGAGCAATATTTTCATATGGTACAGGTTGCTCGCTCTGAACTATGTTTGCTCGGATAACCTCAACAATTGCTAATACATCTTCAGGAGGTAAAACGTTTAGTACTGCCTGTGGATCAATATACCCATCAAGCAATATTTCTCCAAGAGATTCTGTAGTAAATACCTCATCCACTAATAATCTTCTTAGTAACTGAGTACGATCAGTTAAATTATTAACAACCTGTATTTGGTCATATTCGTCAACAGTATAACCTGTTAAATCAATAAGAAGTCCTTCGCGTGCTTGGTGTAATTGCCAGTTGAAAGCTCTGACGATAGCATCTTGAGTAACCCTCTCTGGCTCAGGTGCTGGAGATGACATGACTTTCCTGTATCTACTATTTCCAAGATAATTATAATCACCAGAATTGTATGTTAAATCCACAGAGTGGTTATCCATCAACCAAGCGATTATCTGTCTAGGAAAGCCATAATATACTGGTTCGTCAGCGATCTTTGTATCTCTTTCAAAACGTCTTTCTCTAACTGCTTTTCTTGATAGCATATTATAAATGTTCGCAATGAATTGCACTTTATCTACTGTATGTCCAAATGCCTCTTGGGCTATATTTAAAAGTGCTTGAGGGGGTGCCTCTCCAACTGTTGGTTCTGCTATTGCTCCACGCTCTTGTGCTTCTAGATCTAGTATTGCTAATTGCTCTAAATCATCTGCGAATATAGGTCTATCAGCTTGTTCGATTGCAATTACCCCATTCATCATATCTGCAAACATACCAAAGTATACTAATGGACTTCTTGAGCTAAAGGTCATATGTCTTCCCCTATTTGGTATTTCAGATGGATCAAAATCAAGCGGGTTAAAAACCTCTCCTAAAGCCATATAGTCTATACCAACTCTTTGGCAATAATCATAGAACAGCGCTTCCAATTGATCATGCATAGTGGTGTCCATTTGGTATTCTGTTCTTCTATCCATGCCTCTTAAAAATTCACCCATTGTATTGGCTAGTCCAAAACTGTTATTCATTGCGTGAGCTGCATAATCTCTTTGATCATTGTATGCCTCTTGAATTATGCTTGCTTGATGGAATTGATCTTTCCAGTCATCTAGCCACATTGTAGTAGCTAACATTTCTAATGCAACCTCAGATACAATAAATCTGATTAGGTCATGATCGTAATCTTGTAAAGGATTGTCAGGATATTTTTGATTGATATATTCTGTTACGGCTTCACCAGTGGCATGCATTGTATAGAACAAGAAGCTTAGCATAGCTTCTCTACCATCCTGGATGGTACTATAGCTATTAAACGCATCAATAGCACTTTCAGTATTCGCGCATAAAGATAAGAAAGAAAATATTCCACCATGTTCATTTGGATGTGCTCCAATGGTTTGCTCATGAGCAAGAATGGCATTTGTTAAGCCATAAATTATTGGTGCAACTCTATCTTGTGCAGCAAAGTAATCTGTTCTGCCAGGTCTATTTTGTTCCATATGAACAACATATCCTGCAATATGATCAGGAACAGTACCTTCAGTTGCTCTTAGTTTGGGCGGGAATAATTGCATTGCACTTACTACTCTGGTTTCTTTACCTGTAGGTCGGCCTAGGTATACCTGTTCTTTCTCTTTCTTCGTTCCTTGAAGATCTTCAACTTGAATTAAAAATCCAAATTGTTTTATCGGATTTTCTACCAATCCTTCATTTACACGCTGTACTTGTTGATAAGAGAGTACATCATTTCCAAATTCATCTACCTCATCAGCAGCATCATCTAATACTGCAAGGTCCACACTTTGAACATATCTGATGCTTAATTTAAATGGGAAAGATTCGCCCTCAGAACCCCATGTAACCCATTCTGTACCAATTCTTTTGCGAGTTGGATCTTCTTTTGGTTTATCAAAAACAGGAATGATTCTAAATCTAATTCCATCTGCTCCTTGTGCATTTTCTAATCCAGGAAAGTCTACATCTCTTGGTTCACCATGAAAAACAGGAAATTCCCTTATATCGATCTGTTCAGATCCAAAGTCAAATTCACTCATTATAGAACTGGATAATATTATAAGCTATATTAGCTATATATTATATAATAGGGCTATGGCATTTGTAAATGCTAAAACAAAAGGTTATAATATAAATATGAGTTATATTAATTCAATGCTTGAAGGATACCCAGCAATTCAACCAGACTCATTTAATGGGAATGGTGGTGATGACGATGGTGGTCAGGATGTAGATTCTGGACCAGGTCAGGTTGGTAACTAACAATATTCGGTTGAATTTTTCTATATAGTTTTTATACTAAATTTTTATGGCCATTTCGCAAACTGAAGTACAACCAGTAGAACAACAATCTAGGATTGTTACAAATGGTAACGGCAGCCAAAGAAGACCATTATTAAGAGCAACATCAAATTTAGTCCAGCAACCTGATACTTTATCAGAAGCTATGTATGGGTATGCAGATCATGATGGTGGTCAGGATGTAGATTCTGGACCTGGTCAGGTAGGTAGATAAATTAAGCTAATCCCCTTAGAATTGCGGAAAATACTTATTATTGCTATGCTATAGCTAATACTTATTACTGCACAAATATGACTCGTCGTTATATTATTCTTCTCTCAATTTTAGCAGCCCTATGTTTTACTCTAGCGGCTATAGTCGGTGGACTTGTCTATATTTCTCAAAGTGATGATCCAGTCATTACGATTGATACTGGTGATGATCTTGAATTTAAGCAATTTGATTCTGTAGAGGAATATAATCAATATTTGCAGTCTGCCCAGAATAACAACTATTATTTAGGTGGATTGGGATCTGCAGGGGAATTCGAGGTCGCAGCATCACCAGACATGCAGATTGATGATTTGATGGGAAGTGCAGGAATTGGTGATGGTGGAGATGTTGATCAAAATAGAGTATCTGAAACATATGTTCAGGTTGCTGGGGTTGATGAAGCAGATATAGTTAAAACTGATGGTGAGAGTATTTTCCTTTCTAATCTCAATTACTACTATTATACAGACCCAATCATTCTAGACGATGTATTATTCGAGGAGACCTTACAAACGGATAGGTTTTATCCTGAAGTAGTTAATACGACAAAAGTAATTAGCGCTTTCCCTCCAAGTGACTTGAAGCTGTCATCTGAAATAAATTCAGTCGGGAAATTACTGTTAGATGACGATGTACTAGTTGTTGTAGAAGATACAGAAATTAATGCATATGACGTCAGAAATGTTAATGATCCAGAAAAAATCTGGGACCTTGCTTTGGGTGTAGATTCTTATGTTGACGTTGCAAGAATGTACAACAACGAGCTATATCTGTTTGCTTCTACTTATGTATATTCAAGTGATTATCCATGTCCAGTTCCACTTCTTGAAGGTGGTGATGCAGAATTAACAATAGCATGTACAGATATTTATCACCCAACCGTACCCGCAGAAGTTGATAAGACATTTACAGTTCTCAAAATCAATCCTGGTACTGGTGATATTTTAGACGATGTTTCTTTTGTTGGCTCAAGTTATGCTTCAACAGTATACATGTCTGGGGAAAATATCTATGTATCTTATCAAAGATATACTGATCAAAACGAGATCATAATTGATTTCTTAGTAAATGAAACTTCTGATATCTTCCCAAGAGAAATTAGAAAAGAGATTAATAAAATTAATGGATATGATATCTCTAGCTATTCTAAGTTTTATGAACTAAGTATTGTATTGGAGAACTATTATTCTGGACTAGATGAAGAAGCCAGAATGGAAGTGGAAGACAAAGCAGAAGCAAGGTTAACAGAATATATGGTAGATAAAGTAAGGGAACTACAGAATACAGATATTGTTAGAATCGACAGTGATTCATTAGCAATTAAAGCATTAGGTTCTGTTCCTGGATATACTCTTAATCAATTCTCTTTTGATGAATATGATGGATACTTAAGAGTTGCTACATCAATTACCGATACTATTAGATATCAATACGATACAAATGATCTGTATGTACTTGATTCAAGTTTGGATATTGTAGGTGCAGTTAAAGATTTTGGGTTAGATGAGAGTATTTATGGTGTAAGATTTATGGGAGATCTTGCTTATGTAGTGACATTCAAGCAGATCGATCCATTTTATGTAATTGACCTTACTAATCCTACTAAACCTGAAATAGCTGGTGAACTAAAGATACCTGGTTATTCATCGTTCTTACATCAAATCAATGAGGAACTAGTATTAGGTATTGGCAGAGAGGACTTTGGTGTTAAAGCTGCTTTGTATGATGTTAGTGATGTAAATAATCCAAGGGAGTTAGATAAGTTGATTATAGATGGAGATTGGACCGAGTTAGAATATAATCATAATGCATTTCTTATTGATGCGGAAAATGAAATATTCTTTATTCCTGGATCCAATAGTGCATATATTGTCTCTTATGATGATGAGAATCTAGCTTTAGTAAAAGAAATTGATAATCTAAATGCTCAGAGAGCAATTTACATTAACGATTACCTTTATGTTATTGGTAACGATAAGTTAGTTGTTCTTGATGAAACTGATTGGTCAAAGGTATCAGAATTAGCTATAAACTAATTGCGATCGCCTGGCCAATAGAGACTATATACATGATAATAATCCGGATAAGAGCCGCCGCCTAGATCGTTTCTAACACGAGTGTTGGTTCCGCACGTTAATACAAATCCGTAAATATTTTCTAGGTCAACTCCTTGTGTACTAACATAAACAAGGAGTCCGTTAGATGTATATGTATCTTCTGTAACTGGCATGGTACCGGACCAGCCAGCTATGCTTGTTACTTCAGTGAATTGTCCATTTTGATTCTGTGAAATCCAATTTACTTCTGTACCAAGTTGTAGCCCTTGATTAATCAGTTGAGTTCCAGTTGCTTCATAGTTATGGGTTGTAAATAGTCTTAAAGCTGTATTTGTCCCATCGGTATTTATAAAACTAGTATTTATTATTGCGAACTCTGCACCATCTGGAGCCATAGGCTGACCTGTTCCATTTAGCTCCACAGAGTTCAATGGGTAAAGATAGTTACTACCATTTATGATGAATTCTAGGGCACCCTGATCTCCAAATAAGGTTATATCAGGAGTAGCTTCTGGAGTATTGGTTATGGTTGCTGTTGGGGGCACTGGTGTAGATGTAGGTAGGATACTAGTAATTTGAGTAACTGGAGTATTGGTTGCAGGTAAATTTATAGTTGATTGAGTAGATGCAAAAGCAGGTTGAGCAGTACTAGCTAGCGTAGGTATTGCTGAACTATCAGTATTATTGCAACTGACAAGGGTTGCACTCAGCATAAGTATCATAAGTATGATTAACAGTTGGCGCCTGTAATAGTAATTGTAGTACTCGCCTGCTTCGGACATAGTTGCAATAAAGTGCAATTATATATCCAATATATTATATAAGCAAGGCTAATTGAAGAAGCTTCCGACTAAAAAGGCTATTATTGCAGATACGCTGCCCAACACTAGTGTTTCCATTACTGCTTTAAGCAAGCTTTCATTTGTTGCTCTCCAGCGAATAATTCCAAGCATAGCAAGTGCTAAGGCTGCTCCTATTGCTGATAAAGTAAATGCCAACTCAATTGAATCAAGTACTAGGTATGGAATTAGGGGAAGAAATCCGAAGATAATGAATGAGATGAAAGTAATGAAACCAGTTAAAAAAGGATTTGTACCTTCTGGATTAGACATTTCTAGTTCGTAATTCATCATGAATTCTACCCAGTACTCTTCGTTATTCTTGTATATTGAAGCTAATTTTTCTGCATCATCTTGACTAAAGCCTTTGTTCATCAGAATATTTATAGTCTCTTCTTTTTCATTAATTTGATTAGTGCGAATCTCATGACGTTCTTTATTCTTTTCCTTCTTATACACTTCTTTCTCTGATCGTATAGAAAGAAAGTTTCCGAGCCCCATTGAGCTTGCATCAGCAAATAAATTAGCTAATCCGAATAGTAGTACAGCAACAAATGAAAATGCGGCAGCATTACCACCCAAGCTTGCTCCTGTATAGCCAGCAACAACTGCAAAGGTTGTAACTATTCCATCGGTTCCACCATATGTAATTTCTCTTAAATATTCAGAGATTGGAGATATTTTATAAGTTTTAGCTGTATTTTTTTCTGATAAGTTGGTGCTCATTCAAATATTACTCTTCATATCTAGTATAAATCCATACTGAATAGAAAAGCAAAATAATTGCAACTGGTAGTATTTTTAGTAATAATAAGGTAGTTAATTGAGACCCTTGTATAAATTAAGAGAATTCACACAGTTATTATTTTTTTTCTTGCTATTTGTGGCTGCAGTCACATTCTTTGGCATGACTGCGAGTTATATTAATAATCCTGAGCGTCGTACTAGTGAGGGTGAGGTGCTTGCTACATTTCAGACATCAGTTCAAGTCTTAGGTAATTGTGGCAATAATATTCAGGAACCACCGGAAGAATGTGATGGCACTGATTTAGACGGATATTCTTGCTCTTCATTAGGTTATGATGGTGGTACTCTATCTTGTAATACAAATTGTACTAGGAATACTTCTAGCTGTTTTAATAATGTTCCAACTTGTGGCAATAATGTAAAAGAAGCTGGTGAAGAATGTGATGGTGCGGATTTAGCTGGCGCTTCATGCAGTACTTTTGGATTTAACAATGGTTCTCTAAGCTGTAATAGTAACTGTACTTATAATAAAGGAGCATGTTTTACTATTATTCCAACAAGCGTGCCAACATTACCACCAAATGTGACACCAACTATAACACCAACCCCAGATCCTAATGAGTTAACTGATACTGACGGAGATGGATTATCAGATGCATGGGAATTATCTTATGCTCAATGTCATAATTATTTAGTTCCTGATAATTTAGAAGACTATGATAGTGATGATATCTTAAGTCGAGATGAATATGTTCTAGACTCTAACCCATGTGTAGCTGATACCGATGGTGATGGTATGCCAGATGGGTGGGAGCTACTTTATGACTTAGACTTGTTAAACGATGATTCTGATCAAGATCCAGATGGAGATGGCAGAAATAACATTCAAGAGTTTTTTGAAGGAACAAATCCTCGTGTTGCAGAAATAGATCCAGATGTAGTTATATCTATTACACCGGAAACCGGTGGAGAAGAAGTAGTAGGTGACTATCCATGGGAAATAATCATACCATCTGTATTTTGTTGCTCAATACTAATAGCCGGACTTTCTTGGTTCTTCTTTGCAGGCAAAAAGAAAAACGGTGATGATAAAGTAACTAAAGTTATCTCAGAAACATTTGCATCAGGATTATAAAATGAGCGATAGAGATCCTAGAAAAGAAACCTCGATTAGAAAAGATATAATGAAAGTACACGCTGGAGGGGCTGTATTTGATGTGATTCCTTTTCATCATGGAGAAAATGATGCTACAGAGGATGATGATAATGACCTCCTTGAAGATTTAGCAGACTATATCTATGAATACGTTTTCCAAGCAAATCAACGATGGCCAGGTCATGATGCTGAGGCAATAACTGATGCAGCAATTGATTCACTAGCATATACCGATGCTGCTTATGCATTGAGATTTCAAGGACATTTTATTGGATTAATGGAATTTCATACTGCTGTAGGGCGTGACGGTAATGATTTTAAAGAAGTTTCCACAGTACTACATCCTCAGATTTATGCAATAGAAGGTATTGATACTGCTCATGTATCCGGGGAATTATTCGCGGGTACATTAGCTACTACTGTGCCTGGAGAGCTTGTTCATGCAAGAGTAAATCCATCAAATACTGGTTCATTAATGCTTGTAACTGGTCTTGTCCCAGAAGTTGTAAATGCAGAGAGTGATTTCGCTTATCAGAAAATGCTTAGAAGCAAAAACCCTTACTATGGAGCAGAAGGTTTTGATGTGGAGTTTGCAGGATTAACAGGTATAGATGGATCAATTATCTATAGAATCAAAGTGCCAGCTTCCTTAGTATAACTCAAAACTCTTAAGTAGTTTTTCATTACCCTCAACTTGATACCTAAGTAGATCTGAATAAATACCTGGTCTTTGTGCTAGTTCAGCAGGTGCACCAGAATCAACTATTCTACCTTCGTCTATTACAAATATACGATCAACATTTTGCACAGTTGATAATCTATGAGCGATTATAATTACTAGCTTATCTTCCATTAATCTCTCCATTGCATCTTGAACTTCTTTTTCTGACTTAGAATCAAGGCTGCTCGTTGCCTCATCAAGGAGGAGTATTGGTGCATCATTTAAAATAGCTCTCGCGATTTGGATTCTTTGTTTTTGTCCACCAGAAAGTCTAATACCTCTCTCTCCTACCTCAGTATTTATTCCTTTCTTAAATTTCTTAACGAAATCATATGCATTAGCCTTTTTGAGAGCATCTATAATTTCTTCTTTACTAGCTTCTAGACCATAGGAAACATTATCTTTAATTGTGGTTGAGAATAACTCATTATCTTGGAAAACCAATGAAGTATTTTTTCTTATCTGAGAATGTGGTAGGTCTGAATATTTAGAACCATTTAGCAAAATATCTCCTTTATAAGGCTGATAGAACTTTAAAATCAGGTTAATAATAGTAGATTTACCAGCACCACTTGGCCCAACTAAAGCGATTTTTTCACCTGGTTCAATCTTGAAGGAAATATCTTTTAACACATCATCTGAAGTATCGTACTTGAAGAAAATATTACGAAATTCTATTTCAGCCTTCTCTATTCTGGTGAAATTCTTTATTTCTTCGAAATCTTCTGTTGATTCAAGCTCAAGTATTTCAAAAAATTCTTTTGAGCCAGATTCTGCCATCTGAATTTGAGTTAATATAAATGACATTGCAAATAATGGCCTTCTAGCTTGAGCTACAAGTTGGATAATTAATACCATTTCACCCAATGACAAATTACCCTGGAAAGTAGTGTAGAAAACCACTACATTTATAGCAAGCAGAATAACATTTAGACTTGTATTTCTTACGAAGTCGAAGATATGAAAAGTTCTACTTTGCTTACCATAAATTTTATTTATCGTAGCCTGTTCTTTGCTGATAAATTTCAATTCTTTGATCTCATTTGTAAATCCTTTGACTACTTTAATATTTGAGATGACTTCTTGAATACGACCGCTTGATATGTCCGAATGCTTATTTTTCTTTACTTCTTCCTCTCCCCATTTCTTTGTAGAATAATAAGTTATGACTGTATAAATAGGAAAAAGTGAGAATGTGAAAACAGCTGTCTGCCAGTTGTAATATGCAAGCAGCCCAATAGTAATTACACTCTGTAAAAATGTAGGTAGAATAAAGTTAGTTGCAGTTCCAGAAAAACCTTTTATTGTTTCGATACCTCTGTTTAACTGATTCAGGATCTTTCCAGATAATTCCGAGTCGAAATAACTCTGTGAAAGAGTCATAGTTTTGGTATAGAACTTTTCAATTAGATATTTTCGTAGTTCGCCAGATAAGTGGTCCCCTAGTCTATCACTAATAGAACTTATTACTGTAGTCAGCATGTTTGCGATAAACGCTAGAGCTATCATAAGGAACAGTCTCTGGATATCACCTGTGCCATTTTGGACTTGAAGTACAATTTCGTCGACTATGTACTTAGATAATACTGGCGCTAATTGCTCCATAACCGCAGTGATTACGATTAGAAAGCCGATAATACCAAGAAGTCTATAAAGTGGTCGGGCGACCTTAATTATTTTGACAATATTTTTCATTTATTTGGGATTTAATACTTTGATATTGTAGCAGATATAACTATGAAGAGATAATGACTAAAAGTATTCATCGTCATCAACATATTCAAGACCGTCATCATCCTCTTCCTGCTCCACTATTAATTCTTCCTCTAGTAGTATTTGATATATATCATCAAAACAATATCCATAAAATTCTAACCATTCGGCTATTCCAGTAATCTCATCTTCAGTTGCACCGCTTCCATATGCTGCAACAACCAGATAATGCATATCTTCCCATTCATATACATTGATTCCCCCTGGTATTCGCGTATTGACCAGATTGGCAATTGCAGCCTGTCCTAAGAATGGATTAAAGTCCATGAATCCAGTATAACTATTTAGTAAGTTTTTAAATGCATCTGCTGTTGGATAGTTATTGTATGCGCTAGCTAGGTTTGCAATTAGTTCGCTTGATCGTCTGATATTTCTTGATAACTTTTCATGTACGTAGAACATGGAGTCAGATTGATTCTTGAAGTGAAGTGTAGAGCATGATAATCCGATAGCTGTTGTCATAGCTACCTCATTAGAATTGCCATAATCCATAAGTAAGTTTAATAGTTGAGTTGATCTTTCAATTTGTTGGTCTGTCAGCATGTAAGTCCCACCTAAAACTCTGCACACTTCGGGTGCATATAATTCTCTTACAGATGGATCTTGCATAGCAAATCCAATAGTAATCAATAAATCATCATAGATTTTTGCTACTTCATACTGAGTAAAATCAACTTGATCAACGGGAAGGGTTGATTCGAGGAGGTCTATAGCTCTAGAAACTGGGATAGGAACTTCAAATCCTGCATCGCTCTCTTCTTCTTGTACTTGGGTAAATTCGCTGTATCCAGCTGCTACTAGATTATCCATAGCTACCATAGCAGGTAATTCTCCAAAACCATAATCATATGGGTTGGGTGACGTTGGATCTATTTTGCCTTCCTCTGGTTGTGGTAATATTAATAGTGTTTCGTACATTATTTATACTCTTCTATATACTAATTATATCATAAATCACATTATTCTTCTATTATGCTTATATTGACCTCGCCTGCTAAAACACTTGACCTATCGAAAGAATGGGATGAAGAATTTACAAATCCAACGTTTACACAAGAAGCAGATGAGCTAGTAGCAAGTCTAAAGAATATGTCTCTAAAAAAGTTAAAAAGCACGCTAGAAGTGAGTGATAAGTTGGCACAACTAAATTATGAGAGGTTTCAAGTATGGGGCAAAGATCACAATGTTAGCAACTCTAAGCCTGCAATAAGAATGTACTATGGAGATATCTATAGAGAATTATCACCCAAGGAATATTCAAAAGATCAGAAAGCATACCTTCAAAAAACTCTGCGAATCATTACAGGATTGTATGGACTATTAAGACCATATGATCTTATTCAGCCATACCGATTAGAAATGAAGATAAAACTTAATACAAAGAAGGGAAAGGATCTCTATCAGTTTTGGGGTGACAAATTGACAGATTTGCTTAATCAAGAGATAAGAGACTATAAGCATAAGTTACTTGTAAGTTTGGCCTCAAACGAATACGAGGCAGCAGTTGACTTGGATAAGATCGAAAGCGAAGTCTGGGATATATTATTTCTACAAAAAAAGAATGGTGAATTAAAGAATGTTGGTATCTTTTCTAAAAAAGCTCGAGGTACAATGATACAGTACTGTGTTGAAAACCAGATAGAGACAATTGATAACTTGAAAAAATTCAATGCAGATGGTTATAAATTCTCAAATGCAGATAATAAAACATTAGTATTTGTAAGGTAATGGATATTAGTAACATAAAAATAACTGACGAGTTCAAAACGGCTTTTGATATGCTAGAGAAATCATCTGGTCATATTTTCCTTACTGGAGAGGCTGGAACTGGTAAATCGACTTTACTGGAATATTTTAGAAGTAAAACAGGCAAAGAACTAATAGTATTGGCTCCTACTGGTGTGGCTGCAGTAAATGTACGAGGTGAAACTATTCACTCATTCTTTCAGTTTAGTCCTGGTATTGAGCCTGAAAATATTACCAAGAAGATCTGGGATAAAAATAAGCGCACTTTGATTGAAAATCTAGACGCTATAGTAATAGATGAAATTTCAATGGTTAGGGCAGACTTGCTTGATTGCATAGATAAGAGCTTAAGACTAAATCGTCCAAAGAAATTTTCAGGGTTACCATTTGGGGGCGTACAAATGATATTCATAGGTGATCTATTTCAATTACCTCCAGTACTGACTAAAAATGAAGAAGAAATATTTAAGAGTAAATATAAAAGTCCGTATTTCTTTGATTCAAGGGTATTCCTTGATTTAGAGTTCAATTACATTTCTCTAAAAGAAGTGCATAGACAGAAAGATGAGGATTTCATTAGTATTTTAAATAAGATTAGGCATGGAGCAGTAGATGAGTACGACCTAGAGCTACTAAATGAAAGAGTTGATGAATATCTGAACTATTTGGAAGATTATTATATCTACCTATCTACAACAAACTATATTGCGGATAAAGTTAATCAAGCTAAATTAGCAGAACTTGAAGGTGATACATATAAATTCGAAGGTGAGTTATTGGGTAAGTTTAGTGAAAATCAAACACCTGCTGATGTAGAAATAAACCTAAAGCCAGGTGCGCAGATTATGCTACTTAATAATGATTCTGAAGGTAGATGGATAAATGGAACTATAGGTAAACTTGAAGACGTATATGAGCGTAAGCCAGGGCAGCAGGTATTAGTTGCAACCCTAGAGAATGGTGAGTCTGTAGAAATAGATAAATTTACATGGAATAAATATAAATTTGATATCAATCCTCTTACCAATGAAGTTAAAGAAGAGGTAATTGGCTCTTTCTCTCAGTTTCCTGTTAGATTAGCATGGGGAATTACTATCCACAAAAGCCAAGGTAAAACATTTGAGCATGTAGTAATTGATATTGGACGGGGCACTTTTGTACCAGGACAACTATACGTAGCACTAAGTAGATGTACCAATCTAAATGGAATCATTTTACGTAGAAGAATTGAGCCAGAGCATATATGGACAGATGATAGATTGAAGCAGTTTGTTGATTATTTGGATCAGAAATTAACTGAAGAATAATCCTTTATCACGTTTCCCTATTACAACCCTTTTATCTTTTGCTAATATAAGAATAATATTTATCGACTAAATGTCATGTTAGAGAGTTTTTATAAATCATTTTATAGCAAAGAGTTTTATGCAGATAAATTAGCAGAAGGAGGCAAAAAAGCTGCTAAGCACATGTTTGCGTTCTGGACTATTATTGGGCTGGTATTTGCATTATTTTCATTCTTAACCACCGGATTAAGTGCAAGAAGAGACTTAAGTGAGTTTTCCACTCAGGATTTCCCTAACAGAGTTAGTATGATTGATGGAAAGTTAAGTGTTGATGGTGTGGATATGCCTATTGAATTTGCAGAAGGGGGACAGTATTTCGCTCTAGATACGACTGGCGAAATTGTGGAAATACCAAGCGGGTATAGTGATGCAGCAGTGTTTACGGAGGACAGAATACTTTATAGGTCTAAAGATGGTTATGGAGATCAGGAGGCTCTTTATTCCACAATTGTTAATAATGATATTGAATTTACCAAAGCAGATATTGTAGATTTTGCTAATGTACTAAGTATTTGGTTGCTGGTTCTAATACCAGTGATTAAATTCCTCTCGATTTTCAATTCGAATATCATGGGGATTTTGATGGTTACTATTGTTGGTGCAATAGTGCTGAAATTTATGAAAAAACAAAATACACTACGGAGAAGTTTCATAATCTCTGTATATGCTGCATTTCCTGTGTTTGTAGTAACTTTCTTCCAAAACCTATTTGGAATGATAGTGCCTGATATCTTATCACTCTTCCTATGTTGCTTTGGATTTGTATTCCTGTTCGTTAAATGGGGATACTTCTTCTGGTTGGGTGCATCAACCTTAAAGGATTAGTTATTTGCATATATTAATCGTTTTTAGTTGAGGTGAAATATCGTGTAGATCTGGGATATTAATCTCTTCTTGCTGTAATTCAGCTTCTTTTAGTTTTTCATAGCTTAGAATTGAAGGTAAGTATTCCCCTTCTCTTTCTATTAGTACTCCAGAACCTACCCAGAACTGTACACTAGAAGCTCGCGATGATTTTAAGTGGATACCCCATGTGCCGGTGTATCGGAAACCTACTGTTACCATATCTTTAGCAAAGGCCCAAGTAACTCCTTCTTCCCAATCACCCATTATGAATGCATCATGTACTAAAGCTGATTCAACAAGTCGTTCTTTCTTTTCTGCTTGTGATACATTACTCCAGTCAATATTGTAATTTCTTTCTGCTTTAGCAAGCTTGTGTTCTATTTCATCCTCTTCTTGGTTGTCCCACTTTGCCCTCAACTCCTCAATGATTTTATCAAGGCGTGAGTTAACTTGCTCTATAGTTATTTCATCTCTGATCTTAGAAAACTCGAACATAATATTAGTGTCACTAAGAGAATTAAAGTACTGCACTAATTGCTCGCATTGCTTGTTATAGTTGTCCAAATC
>JAGQLK010000200.1 GCA_020429485.1 Candidatus Dojkabacteria bacterium
AACAAGAAGACATACCGTATTAGTTGATTACTCAAAGGTAGTAACAAAGACTAAACCAGAGAAGAAATTGACTAAAAAAGTAAAAAACAATGCTGGAAGAAATTCTAAAGGTAGAATTACAGTAAGACATAAAGGTGGAGGTGTTAAAAGAAAATATAGACAGATCGATTTCATGAGAGATAAGATCGATGTACCTGCAAAAGTAGAATCTATAGAGTATGATCCTAATAGAACTGCAAACATTGCTTTAGTACTTTATGTGGATGGTGAAAGAAGGTATATTTTAGCTCCAAACGGTCTAAAGGTTGGAGATGAGATTAATACTGGAGAAGGTGCACCAATCAGACCAGGTAATGCTCTTCCTTTGAAGAAAGTTCCTGCTGGTACTTTTGTACATAATGTTGAAGTTTCAAAAGGAAAAGGTGGTATAATTGGTAGATCTGCAGGAGCAGCACTACAAATTCAAGGTGGTAGCAAGGGCTATATTCAATTGAAAATGCCAAGTGGAGAAATAAGACTTATTAAAGAAGATTGTTACGCAACAATAGGCACAGTAGGAAATATTGACCATAAAAACGTTAAATTAGGTAAGGCTGGTAGAAAAAGAAGAAAAGGAATAAGACCAACTGTAAGAGGGGTTGCACAATCAGGTGGTAAACATCCTCACGGTGATGGACAAGGTAAAGGTGGTCGTCACGGTACAGGTGGACCAGCAAAGGATCCATGGGGTAATAAACAAGGAACAAGAACTAGAAAGAATAAAACAACTAATAAATATATTATTAGTAGACGTCCAGGTAAGAAAGGACGAAGATTTAAGAAATATAAAACTATTATTTAAGGATAAATAATGTCTAGATCAAGTAAAAAAGGACCATACGTAAACGAAAAACTATTAGTAAAAGTTGCTAAATATAAAGCCGAAGGTGGAAGAGGTTTCATTAAGACTTGGGCAAGATCATCAACGATCTCACCTGAAATGGTTGGTGTAAACTTTGAAGTACACAATGGCAAAGACTTTCAAAAGGTTTTTGTTACAGAATCAATGGTTGGTCATAAACTAGGAGAATTTGCACCAACAAGAAGATTCCAAGGACATAGTAAGAAAGGTAAGATTGGTAAAGCAACTGGTTCTGTAGGTAGAGTACTAACTGATTAATATAAATAAAATGGCAGAAATAGTATATGCAAAATCAAAATATGTAAGACGATCACCTAGAAAGGTTAGATTAGTCGTAGACATGGTAAGAGGTATGGAAGTATCTAAAGCACTTGATTACTTGAAATTTACAAATAAAGCAGCATCATTAGATGTATATAAAGTAGTAAAATCAGCAATTGCAAATGCTACTTTTAACAAAGAAATGGATAAAAAAGAACTTGTTATTGTAGATGCATTTGTTAACGAAGCACCTACATATAAGAGAGGTAAAGCTGTAGCAAGAGGAAGATATCATAGAATTTTTAGAAGAAATAGTCATATTATTATCGGTGTCTCTGATGATAAAGATGCTATGAATAGTACTAAAAAAGTTAAAAAAGAGGTAAGCACTGCAAATAAGAAAGAAGAAAAGAAATCTGATACAAAGAAAAAGGAAGTAAAAAAAGCAGAAAAAAAAGAAACAAAGTCTAATAAGACTGAAACTAAATCTAAATCTAAAAGTAAGAAGAAATAATTATGGGTCAAAAAATAAATCCAACAGGTTTTAGAATAGGTGTAAATAAAGGATGGAATTCTACTTGGTATGCTCCAAAGAATCAGTTTGCTGATCTTCTTTTGGAAGATATCAAAGTAAGAGATTATGTTAAAGAAAAATTACAGAACGCAGGTGTTGGAGCTATTGAAGTAAAAAGATCAATGAATAAGATTTTGATTGAAGTTAAAGTAGCTAGACCAGGTGTTGTTATAGGAAGAGGCGGAGCAGGAATTGAAGCATTGAAGAAAGATTTGAATAAAAT
>JAGQLK010000201.1 GCA_020429485.1 Candidatus Dojkabacteria bacterium
AGATAAGTACATCTGCCTATTTTTGCTATGCTTTTAGCAATAGTTGATTTACCCATACCTTGTAGGCCGGTCATACATGTGACCCTAGGTATGTCGATACTAGGATATACAACCTCGGGTATCCTAGGTTGTTCTTGATGGAGTGGAGCAGTTAGCATTTTATTTTTTACATGAATTAATACAACGCCTTTCTATCTGAATTGATTACACTAAATCTAAATTCTTACTAGTTATGGCTCATAGTTGGTGTATAGCAGTCATCTAAGATATAATTGAAGCTATTAATAATATAGAGTGAGATTGGAAAAGGCAGGCAAAATAATGGCTGTAAATGGGGTATTTCATTTCCCAGATTCTTCCTCGGTCCAAGATAAATCGGTAGTTCATGAAGGATTACGCAGTTATTATGCAAATACCAATACAATACGAATGGCTGATCCTGGTTTAGGCATTGTAGTAGGAGCTCATACACATTTTAATGATGAACACCCCGGTAATTATTATCCCTTAGAAGCTCGAGATGCAATTGGTTTTGCCCAGGCATATAGTCTAAATAGAATGATAAGGAATAAAAGGGCGAGATCTTTAGGCGGTTTTGCTGAACGAAGTGTCGAACACTTTGGACAGACTCTTTTCATTGAGGTTCCTGCTGATGTAGATCCTGTTTCAAGAACAATCCTGGCTGACTCTCCATTCTTAGCAAGCCCTATGGATAACTCAACTATTGCTATTCCTCAACTTAGCTCAATACCTCAGGTAGTAAGAAAGGGTGGAGGAAAGCCTGCTACCTCGTATTTGCTCAATAGGACATTAGTTGTTGTAAATAGTGTTGCTCCAATATTAGCTGATGGCTCTGGCGGAACTGCTGCAAGCAGTATCATAGAGCTTCCTAGGAGAGATGAAGCCAATCTTTCGATGACTATTCAAATGTATAATCATCTTTTGCAACTTTCATTAGGAAGTATTTATGCAGGTAAGAAAGCTTCAGCTGAAGAAATGGTTCAGTATTTTGATAATATCGATTTGGCATTAAAAGTGTTTTTTGGCTTCGATGATCCAGATCACCAGTTGACGGGGATGCGCGATAATATGTATCAGATATTTACACAGCTGCACAACATTACTACTCATGCGTTCAATGTTGATCAGAAGAGTAGTACAGTCTATATGTTACAGACAAATACACACGTGTTGGAGCTGATTCCACAGTTGAGTGAAGCCATAGCTCTAGCTACAAAAGCTAAAATGGAGCTGACTCCATCTGCATTCAGAGCTTTGAATTCAGATACTACTGATGGGAATGGTGCTAAGACTCTACTTACTTCAGAATTGGCTTACTCAATATCGTTATCACCTGATTGCCAGTTTCTGCTTCCAGAACGCTTTAGAACTAATTGGTTAAGTTTAGCGATGTCTATACAAGAAGCATTGAAAAGAGAGCGAGTTGTTGAACCAGGTTCGCAAAAATCCCAAGAACAGATTATTGCTGAAGATATTGTTCAATTAGTAGTCGGAGATAATCAGCAAGATAAATTAATAGGTGAAATTACAGCTCATTTGCTCAAAACCTTCATCACAAGCATTAGAGGGTACCAAAACTTTATGCAATACCCTGAAGTAGCTGCAAGCGCTGTTATAGCTCGAAATTTTGCTAGATTAGTTGAAGCTAGTGCCATGATCAGAAGGGCATCAGAGGGTAGAATGGATGGCCCAGACTTTTCAGGGTATTTGGCTCAGCTGGCAGAGGATATGTTAGTAGACCTAGATATTGTTGGGCTGGAAGATGTTGATAATGTACCAAATTTCTTTGTGGCTACTATCTTGGAGCTGCTCAATGATGCTGAAGCAGCGAATACGGCTGGATCATTGCAAGCAAGAGTGCAATTTAAGAATCGTGGCAATACCTTTTCGGTAACTTTTACCGATAAAGGTATAGGTATACCTGACTCTGTT
>JAGQLK010000202.1 GCA_020429485.1 Candidatus Dojkabacteria bacterium
TGGAGGACGTCGAGTAGCCCCTAGGGGGTATTCACAGCACGGCTAGTGCGTGTTGAAATCGTTGATTCTCACATCTGCACATTTGATCGGGTGAGGATTAGGTTTTTTTGGTTGGGTGGTGTGGAATGGATTCTATAGGCAACAGCCGCCAATTCGACATCAGAGTAGTGTTGTTTGTAATCATTTCCTTCCAAGTGCTTACACTATGATTGGACTGCCTATAGAAAGAGGGCAGTTTGTCGCTTATGTTTTTGTGATTGGTGTAAGATCTGCTAGCTAACCATCAACTATCTTCTTATCTCCAAATTGACCTCAGTACCTTGTTATTTTTACTGTTTACCGGGTATAATAGAAATATCACATTTTCTATCTGATTATTTTATCTTGCTTTTGCCCTTCTCCTTCCCATCGACTTCCTCTGCGCTTGGTATAATAAGCGACATTTTATCGCTTTATTACTGTAACTACATTTGTGTAAGGAAAGTGATGGATTTTTATCCCATCTATTTTAAAAAAGCCTTTGTGTGTTTACAGATGCTATAAAATTATTAAAAGCCTGTGAACTCCTGGGGTAATTCGTAGCTATATATAAATCTCCCTTTAAATAGTCGATTCTAGTGCTAAATGCAGTAATGATTGGAATGTGTTATAATCAGTACAACACACTTGTTCTAATTATTATCAATGCTTGGATAATGAAGGGAGGGCCTATGAGAAGCGAACTTCTCAGGCAAATGTTTGAAGCTTTTGCCCAAGGAAACAAGAATAGGTTCTTAGACATCGCAAATGAAGTCATACAGGAAGAGGAAAAAAAACATCACCACCTGCTTGCAAAAGATCTAAAAGACATTCTAAAAACTGTTTCCAATGGCCGTAGCATAAGCAATGGTACAGCTAAATCACGCTATAAAGATGCTATACCTATCCCACGCGATACCGAAAAAGGATTCCCATTATTAGAAATCAAAGAATTCTTCTTAGATTGGACTGATATTATTCTTGATCAGGAATTAATGGCAGCACTACTCCAAATAGTTGATGAAGTAAGACATGTAGAGGTTTTTGCTTCTTATGGGCTGCAACCCAAGCAGAAAATATTGTTCTGTGGACCGCCAGGTACTGGAAAAACCTTTAGTGTGCAAGTTATCAGTGCAGTGTTGGGTTATCGATTAATTCATGTGCGGTTTGACTCTATTGTTTCCTCATTTTTAGGAGAAACTGCCGCTAATTTACGAAAAATCTTCGATTTCATTAAATATGGTCAATGGGTAGTGTTGTTTGACGAATTTGATATTATTGGTAAGCATCGAGATGATCAGCACGAACATGGGGAAATCAAGCGGGTAGTCAATAACTTTATGCAAATGCTAGATGACTATGTTGGTGAGAGCTTACTGATATCTACAACCAACCATCATCACCTTCTGGACTCAGGACTGTGGCGACGCTTTGATGAAATACTATTTTTTGACCTGCCAGAGGCGGATCAGCGAAAGCAACTTTTTCAAAAATATTTGCGAGTGTTTGATATAGCTAAGGATGTTAGCCTCGAAACTTTGACCGACAAAACAGAGGATTTCTCGGCGGCTGATATTGCTCGAGTATGCCAGGAGGCTTTGAAGAAGTCTCTTTTAGAGGGCAAGAAAAAAATTTATTTGCCAGAGCTAGAGTGGGCTATTAAAGAACAAAACCGTCGCAAGTCTGTAGAGAGGGATCATATTGCCTGAACAGTATAATCATTTAGATTTGCCTCTCTATCCCCAAAGTTATGGACGCCAACCCAGAAGAAGAGGTTCTTCTTATTATCCTCGATCTAGGGTAGATAAAATAGAGTATCTCTCTATTCAAACAGAACAGCTTGATGACTTACAAAATTCCTTTGAAACTGACAAAATCAAATATCATAATTTTATTGATCCTAATCTAATCTTTAAACTTGAGGTTAC
>JAGQLK010000203.1 GCA_020429485.1 Candidatus Dojkabacteria bacterium
TACTAACTGTAACTGCCCCAATTGTTGTGAACTCCCAAGCTACTTCTTTCTCTGTATATCCACCTACTGTACTTCTTAATCCAGCAGGGAAGTTAACTTTATATGTTGTCTCCTTAGCTAAATTCTGATCAGGATTAAATACAAACGTTTTAGGATCTTCCCAGCTCATCGCGCCACTAACAGATGGAGTAATAGAAAAATTATCTTGAACCTGAGCCTGATCCATTTCATTATCAAAAATAATTCGCACATTTGTATCTGTAAGTACACCCCCATTCTTTGGTGAAAACTCACTAACTAAAGGTTCTTTTACTGTTGTAAATGAAATCTCTTTGACTAGCTCAGACTCACCTCGCTCTATTACTTCTTCTGATTCTATATTGTATCTAACTGGGACTCTGAATAACTTAAAGTTATACAATTCGCCTTGGTGAAGGTTTTCGCTAAAAGTTACTTTGATGTTCTTTCCATCGACATATTCGACTTGATATTCTGTTGTCGGAGTAACTTCTAATTCCCATTCAATAGCTTTACCAGCGCTAACATCTATTTCCACTTCTACACTTCCATCAACGGCGAAGTCAGTGGTTCCATCATCTGGATAGATTGAAACTATTTCTGGTATACGAACACTATAAGCATCAATACCATATTCCCAACGTTCTGTCCTTTCAAAGACATCCGTAATACCTGCGTAGTAAATAAATAATTTACCTGGGAACATTGTTTCTTTAGGATAGAATTTTAGCTGTCTTTTACTCCATGGCATCCAACTTATCGCACTTTCCATTTTCCATTCACCATCTATCTCAGGGAAAATATAGGGTTGAACATCTTCTGCATAGATAGGTCTATCAAATTCAATTACCAATGGTTCCTCATAAGAGCGTAATTCTTCTTCTGTACCTGGATAATTCCAAATCTTACCTGGTGAACTAAGCATGTCATTAAATAAGAAAACAATGATTGGAACAATCAACAGATTCAATAGTAGTAGTTTATAGTTCCAAACTATCTTGCCAAACGTTTTCAGCTTTGAAAGCACTTTTTTGAGTTTATTCTCTATTACTTCGTGATTATTTTCTTCTCTCTTAAATTCAAAGCTTACTTCTCTATTCTTCTTTGGCAATTTATTTTGTATTTTTTCTTTTAGTCGAGAAAGGAATTTAATCCTTATACCAAGATAACCATAAGCATGAAGACCATTTACAATAGCTAAAACAAGTAATAGTCCTAAAACTATGAGTAATTCATATTCGAATGCTAATCCTCTATCAATCATTTACTTAACTTTTATATTTTATGCTAACAACTATCACACACCTCCGCAATATACTATTTCTCAGTCCATGTAGGATATGCTCCTTCTAGAGTTGTGTAAATCACTGGACCATTATCCTCGCTAAATTTGTATTTTCCAGTATGAGTAAAAACTTCTCTTAGTTTTGGTGAATCAAAAATATCAAACCAATGCGGATGGCTTAAATAAGTTACTGTTTGTGGCTCTAGAAGAGGTACTCCTTTATAATTATCATCAAATCTAGCTATCATATCCGCTGCAGACCTATTTGTACTATCAACTCCATTATTTGGAAATTCCCAGATATTAAATGTTGGTTCTGGTTCATTGGCATTCTGATTTACTTTAGATGGCTGATATGGCACAGTCGTAGATGTTAATGTCCATAAGCCTTGTTGTTGATTTGGTCCCCAAATATAAAATTCTCGTCCAGAACTTTCTATCAAAAATCCCTGATCTTCTAATGCCCTAATATTGTCTAAATCAAGAAACCATCCTCCTGCTCTATATGATTTAGGTACAGGAAGACCATATTCTACAAACTTCTGTTTGGACCATGAAATAATTTGGTAAAACTCGCTATATGTATAAGCACTAGTTAAAACATCATGACCATTAACTCTTCCTCCCCATCTTGGTT
>JAGQLK010000204.1 GCA_020429485.1 Candidatus Dojkabacteria bacterium
TATTGGAGATGAAGCAAAAAGTATGCTTGGTAAGGTTCCAGGTAATATTGTAGCCAGGCGACCACTTAAACAAGGGGTGATAGCCAGCTATAAACTAACAGAAGCACTAATAAGAAGTCTGCTAATCAAAGCGATTGGTCGTACTAGATTTTTCAAACCTGAGGTGATGATTAGTGTTCCAGCTGGAATAACATCAGTAGAAGAAAGAGCGGTAATAGAAGCCGCTGCATCAGCCGGAGCTAGCAGAGTCTATCTAATTCCTGAGCCATTGGCTGCTGCAGTAGGTGCAAAGCTTCCTATAAGTACCTCAGCTGGAAATATGATAGCAAATATTGGTGGTGGGACTTCTGAGATAGCTGTAATATCTATGAATGGTATTGTAGCTTCTGAATCTAAGAGAATTGCTGGTGATGCTATTAATGAAGCAATAATTAATCATATACGAAAGAGATATAATCTTCTTATTGGAGAGCAGATGGCTGAATCAATCAAAATGGAAATAGGTAGCGCCACTTTATTAGATGAACCAGAAGAGATGGAAGTAAGAGGTAGGTCTGCAAGTGGAGGTCTCCCTACTTCAATAGTAATAAACTCTAATGATGTAGTTGAGCCAATAAAACTTGTGCTCAATGACATAATAATTTCAATAAAAGAGGTGCTTGAAAATACACCTCCAGAATTATCATCTGACATTATTGATCGTGGTATGGTACTCAGTGGCGGTTCAGTTATGTTACGTAATATAGATGAGTTGTTTACAAAAGCAACTGGAGTACCTGCTCATGTTGTAGATGATCCGCAAGACGCAGTTATCTTAGGCATCGTAGAAGCCTTTAAGCACATTGATGCTATTAAAAGGAGCTTAAAGGTAGGATAAATTTAACCTCTATTTTCAGCCTTGTCGATTAAGTATTTAACCATAACCTCGTGAATTGGAAATTCCAAATCATCAATTACTGGTACAAAATTGAAAGGTGTATTTACTTCAAGAATTGCCATCTCACCATTTTCTCTTCTCAAGAAGTCGACACCACCTAGTTCAAAGTTTAGTACACTGACTGTCTTTACAATAGTTGCTTTTTCTTCTTCAGAAAGCTGGATTTGTGTTCTATTTCTTTCTTCTTGATTTACGTTTGATCTGAAATCTTCAGAAGAAATACTTTCGTTTTTATAAGAAAATACTACTTCGTCACCGACAACAATTGCTCTATATGTATGAGCTGGTGTACCAATATCAATAAATTCTCTTAGAATATATTTACCATTTGATTCATTCAAATAATCTACAACAGAAGATAGAGAAGAGAATGAGTCTACTTTCATAACTCCTACACCCTTTGAACCACCAGCAACTTTGATGATTATTGGAAATCCTCCGAGATATTCCACATATTTTTTAAGAGCAGGTTTATCATCTTTTGGAACAATAAACACCGATTTTGCAACAGGAATATCATTTGCTGCATGCACGATTGTAGATTCAATAACGTTGTCATACTTTCTGATTCCTTGAAGCGGATCCTTGTAGAATGTTGTTGGATTTTTAGTTAGTAAATATTTCTCAATCATCTGACCTTTATGTTCAGATGTGACTCTATGTACTATGTCATCACTTGTTACATCTAGGCTAAGGTAATCTGTTTTCTTAGCGATCAGCTCAATAAACTCAACATCGTATTTTTCACATGCTAGTTTAAAGTATTTTTTTAGATTTACATTTTCAGGTCTGTTGATTAGGAAAAATCTCATATTATTTTATTAAATTTGGTTAAAATATTTATTTAAAATAATCTTTGCTGGCTCGAGATTGTTTTGCATGCCGGCATAGAAATGAATAGCCATCCCAGGAAAGTTATTTATCTCATTCATAACTCCGTGTGTCTCTGAGAAGGGTTTAAGAATATTGCTTGATATTATATCAATTCC
>JAGQLK010000205.1 GCA_020429485.1 Candidatus Dojkabacteria bacterium
CGAAACAATATTATCACTTAGATACTAGGTTAATCAAGAATAAGGAGTTTGTTGAGTATGTGTGGATGAGGTAAACTCGTGTATATACATATATTCATATTATGAAATATAAAGGTAAAATTCTTCAAACTGGTAAAACATCTGCAGGTATTATTATTTCAGATGATTTTGTAGAAAAATTGGGTGGTGGCAGAAAACCAAAAGTAAAAGTTAAATTCAATGATTATGAATATAGGGGAAGCATAGCTTTTATGCATGGTAATTTTTGGTTAAGTGTAACCAATGAAACTAGAGAAAAGAGTGGAGTGAAAGTTGACCAAGAAGTAGAGATAGACATAGAGCTGGATACAGCTCCAAGAACAGTTGAGGTACCTGATGATTTCCAAGCAGCTCTAAATAATAATTCCAAAGCAAACGTGGCTTTTGAAAAACTATCTTACAGTCATAAACGAGCACATGTACTTCCTATCGAAGCTGCTAAAAAGCCAGAAACTAGAGCAAGAAGAATAGAGAAGTCAATTGAGATGCTTTCTCAATAACAAGTCTTCGGTTATTTTGAGTCTACTAATGCAATGAATTCTTCACGTGTATGAGGTGTTTTCTCATAGTGAATAGGAATAATTTCTGCAATAGATTTGAATTTTTGCACAAATGCGTATGCCTCTTCTGGTCCAAAGGTATAGAAAGTACCTACAGGAATAAGTGCATAATCGACAGATAGAGAAGAAACTTCAATGCCAGATTCGTAGAACATATCGCCAGCAAAGTATATTTTCTTATCATCAACTTCTATCAGAAATCCAAAGTTATCTTGTAATGGACTGGACACATTAGGGCCGTGATCAACATCAAAAGCCAAAATCTTAAAGTCACCACTAGTGATCTGTTCATCTGCCTTGATCTCTAATAATGCAAATGGTAACTCATGATCAATTGCATCAATGCACTCTTGATTGAGGATTACTTGCTCTGGGTTAGTTGCGCTGATATGAGGTAATGAAAAGTGATCACCGTGAATATGTGATACTAAGAAAGTATCAACACTTACTTGTGCTAATTTTTCTAAAGGGGTTTTGTTACCGATATCAACTGCTAGTGTATTGCCACTGTTAGAAGTGATAACAAAACCTGATTGTTCAAAAAGTTCTATTTGCATTGTCAGAATAGTATATTAATTATTGCTAGTGTTACTGTTGGCAATTGATTCTAGCTTATCAATCACTAATTTTTTCCATCTCCACATAGAAAAACCACCAAATAACGGTTTCGCTATAAGTCTAAGAAATTTATTTTTTACAGTTATTTCATAACTATAATTGATTCTTGTGCCTGATCCTTCATCCTCTAAGAGGAATTCTTCCAAGCCATCTTTTACAATAGGTGAATTATTCTTAGATCGAAAACCTTTACCTGGAAGTAGCTCTGTATGCATTTCGACATCAAATTTCCTTCCAAAAGCTTTTGCTACACCGTGAATAACTAGATTATTACCTTCTTTATTGATAATTTTTAGGCTATCCGCAACTCCAGGGAAGTTTTTAGGCATAGCTTCAAAATCGCTCATAATCTCATATACATTACCTTTGGGAACATTGACGAACCATGATCCTTGTAGAGTCATTCTATCCATAGCAGATTAATAATATATATTTATCTTTATACTACTAATAACATTATAGATGTATTGAAGCAATTATTCATCTTGCTGTTATTTTATTCAGAAACTCAATTCCATTCTTAATTTCTTCAACCCGTGCTTCACTTAAACTACCTAAATATTCGTTAAGATTAGATATCTTTATAATCAAAACATTAGCCACATTAACAATACTTTCTTCTAATCCTGCCTCATCCTTGTCTAGAACAATGTTTCCTGGTAATCCTAATTTCTTTTTGTTTGTTGTCAGCCCGACTGCTTCAAC
>JAGQLK010000206.1 GCA_020429485.1 Candidatus Dojkabacteria bacterium
TCAAAGACCATCAACCTTCCTAGTACTGCTAGTTGGGAAGATATTGCTCGAGTTTACATGAGAGCGTATGACACAGGTTGCAAAGGAATTACTATTTTCAGAGATGGCAGTAAAGATCCAGCTCTTCAAGTAGGCACTAAGGATAAGAAAGAGGAGAAAAAAGAGGCTGAACCAAAAGTCATTATCAAAGAAGTTCCAGCTAGAAATCAAATATTATTAAGAGATAGACCAGATGTAATTACGGGCTATACTTATAAAGTTAATACTGATCAAGGGCACTTATACCTAACTGTAAATGAAGACGAAACAGGTATATTTGAAGTATTCTTAAGTATAAGCAAGAGTGGTAGTTACACAGCCGGATACACGCAGGCTGTTGGTAGACTTGTCTCAACAGCTCTTCGATCCGGAATCAAGCCCGATGTTATCATCGATCAGCTGCTTGGAATAAGAACTTCAACGCCTACCATGAATAAGGGCGGTATGATTGTCTATTCAGTACCTGATGCAGTTGCAAAAATGCTTAAGAAGCATATATCAGATAAGAGTAAGCAAATGGAGCTCTTAAAAGAAACGGAAAGTAAGATGAGTATTCAAAAAGCTCAACCACAAGTTGAAGAAGTGAAGAAAGAGCAAGTTGAGGAACAAGTAGAAGTCGTAGAACAGGTCACTCAACCTCAGGTTATTAAGCATGAAATATCTATTGATTTAGAGGAACCAAAAGTTGAGGTTCAAGAAGAAGTTGAGGATCCTTTTAGCAAGTACACAAAAGAGAATAAACATGGTGATATTCTAGATTGCCCTGATTGTGCAGGGGAACTAGAATATGCGGAAGGATGTGTCCTTTGCAGAAGCTGCGGATACTCTAAGTGTGGTTAATTAGAAATCATACTAACAGATAAACTAAATAGTGCAGGTGACAATTAATTTGCATCTGCACTATTTTTTAGAGAAGGTATGTTTAATTCAATATAAAATGTTATATTACTTCCCCAACAAAAGTTATAATTAATAATTAATACAAACATAAATTGATAAACAAAGAAGTAGATATCGAGTTCATTAACAAGAATTTGCTGCAAACTAATGTTACTTTTGTGACAGGTAGTTTTGATATCCTACATCCTGGACATATTGATTTTTTAGCACAAGCAAAAAGCATTGAGCCTCAGAATAAATTACTTGTTGCTGTATTATCTGATGATCAAATTAAAAGACGAAAAGGAAAATCAAGACCCATTTTCCCACTACACGCTCGAATAACTAGTCTTAGCAACCTAGAAGTTGTCGATTATGTATTAGCATGGAAACAAGAATGGGAAGAGTTAAGGGAATTTGTAGTTAAGCTAAAACCTAAAATATTAGTAGTAGGAGAAAATGATCCTGGATTAGAAAATAAACGGAAAATCATGCAGTCATTAGGCGGTACAGTACATGAGTTACAAAGGAAAAATAAGTACTCAACTACGTATATTTTAGAGAAGCTGTCTCATACAATATGAAATCCTACAAGGATAAAGGAATAATAATCAAAATAAAGCAATTTAAGGAATCAGATAAACTAGTAATTATTCTAGGAGAGGAGTATGGCAGAATAGAAGCAGTAGCTAAGGGCGCTGGGAAATTACTAAGCAAAAAGACAGGATCTATCGATTTACTTAATCTGGCTAGTTTTTCATTTCACAAGACCAAGGGCATAGATCTATTGCTTGAAGCAGAATTATTGGATGACTATTCAGATATCAAATCCAGCTTAGGATCAATCTCAGAGATTTTTTATTTGTTAGAGATAATTGATAAATTCATGCTTGGTGAAGGTGGTGATAATGAGTTTTACCAAGACCTCACATGGTTCTTGCAAATGTTCAGATCTGGTGTATTAGAAAGAGATATACTATTTTCGGGACTAGAACT
>JAGQLK010000207.1 GCA_020429485.1 Candidatus Dojkabacteria bacterium
CTGTCTACAAACTTTTGGAAAGCTGCTTGAATCTGAACATGCTTTTCAGGCTCTATCTCATGAGTAGTGGTAAAGACATCAATAACATCAGCTGGAATATCAAACTTTTCTGCAAGGTCAGCAATATGCTTCCCGCTTGCTACTTCAGTAATTAATTCTTTTGAATAGAATCCTCTTACCTTTGCTACTTTTTCAAAAAGGTGTTCTATTATCTCTTGGTCTGTTCCACCCATTGAATTCTTTCTCCTATAGCCCAATGCAAATACCGGTTCAATACCCGGGTTACAGTTTGCAACGATAGAGATTGTTCCTGTTGGAGCAATAGTAGTAACTCTTACATTCCTCATATTCTTTTTGCCTTCTTTAGCCCAGTTTGAAATGTTGAATGCTGGGAAGTTACCTTTTTCTTTACCTAGAGCTTCTGAAGCGATATGTGCTTTATCTTGCACAAATCCCATGACTTTTTCAGCTACTTGTATAGATTCTTCTGATCCATATTCTATTCCTAATTTGATTAAAAGGTCAGCAAATCCCATTACTCCGACACCTATATTACGTGTCTTTCTGGTCATCTCTCTGATTTCGTCTATTGGATAGTTATTAACGTCAATTATATTATCAAGGAATCTTACTGCTGTTGCAGTTACTCGTGCTAGTTTATTCCAGTTGATGTATTTCAATTTCTGTTCAACTGAAACATCTTTGAATGCTTGATTGTCAGCATAAGGAAAGCCCTCGACCATAACTGATAAGTTAACATGTCCCATATTACATGTTTCGAATGGGATTAGTGGTTGTTCACCACATGGATTGGTTGCATCCATTGTTCCTAATTCTGGTGTTGAGTTTGTCTTTTCTGCTGTATCTAAGAAATACATTCCTGGATCTCCACTCTTCCACGCATGCTTTGCAATTTTTTCGAATAGTTCTCGTGCTTTAACTGTCTTATAGACTTTTTTATCATGCGGATCTACTAAGTTCCAATCTGCGTCATTCTTAACTGCATTCATGAACTCATCGCTAGCTCCAATAGAGATATTGTAATGTGTAATAGAAGTTAGATCATCTTTACATTCAATAAAGTCTTCTATATTTGGATGATTTGCGTTTAGTATGGCCATTGAGCCTAAACCTCTTCCGCCTCTACCTCTAATGGTATCTTGTGCTCTGTTAAACATCCTTAGGTATTCAATTGGGCCAGCTGCTAGTTCACCAGTAGTTTTTACTCTGGAATAACTAGATCTTAGCTTGGAGAAATTAAAACCTGTTCCTACACCTCTTCTTAAACACTGGATGTTCCAGTTAAGTGTCTTGAAAATTGAATCTATGGAGTCATCAATAGGTAATACAAGACATTTGGACATGATTGTATCAGGCCCCATGCCTGCCCATAATAATGTTCCTCCGCAATAGAATTCCCCACTATTCATAACATTAAAGAAATCTTCAGCAACCTCTTCTCTTTTAGAGCTACTTTCAGCTGAAGCTATATGATTAGCAATTCTTCTAAATAGCTGTTCTGCTGACTCTATTACATTACCAGCTTCATCTTTTAGAAATGCTCTCTTCTCTAGAACCTGTAGCGCATTATCTGTAAGAATGTGTTGTATAGTATCATCTGGTTTTGTAGCTGCATCTGCTTTCATCACTATTTGCGATACAGGTTTATCTTTCTTCTTTGAAACGTTTTCCAATACTTGGAATTGTTTGCTACCATCCCTATAAATAGTTATACCTTTGCAACCTAATTTCCATGCATCGATGTATGCTTGTCTAACATCATTAATATCTGCATCGGCTGGCAAGTTAATAGTCTTAGAAACTGCAGCATCTACGTTTTCTTGAGAAGCTGCTTGCATCTTCACATGCCATTCTGGCTCAATATCGTGTGTTGTAACAAAGATTTTTCTCG
>JAGQLK010000208.1 GCA_020429485.1 Candidatus Dojkabacteria bacterium
CATCAAACTCTCTAATTACAGTTCCTTTGCCTGGTGTTAATTCAGAGATCTTTTTTACTAGATTATTTCTTGCAGACTTGGCTGCATTCAATGCCTCCCAAGTGAAATTCTGCTTTGATCGATAATGTGCTTGTAATAGAAAATATCTATAATCTAAGGGATCAAAACCTCGCTCAGCTAGATCATCTAGAGTATAGATGTTACCAATAGATTTAGACATTTTGCCACCATCAATTAGTAGCCACTCATGATGGATCCAAT
Source organism: Candidatus Dojkabacteria bacterium (assembly GCA_020429485.1). Taxonomy (GTDB): domain Bacteria; phylum Patescibacteriota; class Dojkabacteria; order B142; family OLB20; genus JAGQLK01. Next base: position 262 of record JAGQLK010000208.1, read on the forward strand.
AATTAACAAACTCAACTCCATTTGCGGCTTCACTTTGTGCTATCTCGTTTGTATGATGCACCGGAATATGTTCTCTTCCTCCCATATGAATATCAATTGTTAAACCCAAGAGTGCTTTCGACATAGCAGAACATTCGATATGCCATCCAGGAAATCCATCTAATGTCGGTTGTTCGATACCAGTGAACTCATGTTGCCATGTTTGTAAGGCATTCTTATGATTACCTGCTTTATACATCCAAACAGCGAAATCAAAAGGACTCCTTTTCTCAGAATCCTCAACATCTCCATGGCCCGCACCGCTTCTATTCTCTTCTAGTTTTTGCCCACTTAATTTTGTGTAGTCATCTAATTTTGACACATCGAAATAGATCGCCAACTGTGTACTGTATGCATAACCTTTATCAATTAGTGTTTGAACCATTTCAGCCATCTCTTCGATATATTTTGTTGCAACTGGCTCTTCATCTGGCATCATCACATGAAGTTTTTCTAAGTCATTGACATACAAATCATAATATTTTTTAGCAATTTCTTCTGGCTTCAGCCCTTCTTTCTTTGCTCCTTTTTCCATTTTATCTTCACCGCTGTCTTCATCGCTTACTAAGTGGCCCACATCTGTTACATTTTTTACGTATACTACTTCATAACCCAAGTATAGTAATGAACGACGAATAAAATCACCTTTTACAGCTGAAAACACATTGCCTATATGCTGATGTGAGTATACAGTAGGACCACATTGGTAGAAGCTAATCGATCCTTCTTTAATTGGTTTGAACTCTTCAAGTTCGCGGCTTAGCGTATTATAGATTTTTAACATAATTAGTTATTTGTATATTTAGAAGTATAATATTCATATATCCCAAGAGCTTTATACAACCACAATGGCTTACCCTGTGTTAAATCTTGGGACTCATATATTTTTGCTGCATTATATTTTTTGTTTAGATCTTTAACGATGTTGAGTTTGTACTCAGCTAAACCTCTCATATTTTCTAATCCCTCTGAAGCCATATAAGTTGGTAATTCGATTTTCTCAAACATTTGCTTAGAAAGTGTACTATACAATACCTTAAAACTACCAAGCTCTTTATGTAGTTCATAGATCACTTTCGATAAGGTAATATGATCCTTGTGCCCATAAATACCAGATCGCTCATAGGTGATCACTAAATCAAATTCATTCTCAGTAAGATATTCTCTAACTTTATTTTTGATCTCGGTTTCTCTATATCTATGTTCACCATCACCGAAATTCCAGATTTCATAACTTTTGACTCCAAAGTATCTCATTACTTTACTAAATTCTTCTTCTCTAACCTTCATTAATTCTTGTGGTGGTAAATCCAATACTTGGTTACCTTTCTCTCCATAACTAGTACTAACAATTGTCACATCAAATTTTTCGTCTTGAACAAGCTTCGCGATGAGTCCACCATTATTCATAGTTTCATCATCTGGATGAGGATAGATTATCAGCACTTTGCATCGACCATCTTCTTCATTCAACATTTCACATAATTGCAGACTAGGTAGTTTGAAATCATGCAATTTGTAAAGCAACAAAATGTAGCCTAACAAAAGAATTAGTAAAATTATGCTAATGATAATAATCATCTAATTTTAAAATAAAAT
>JAGQLK010000209.1 GCA_020429485.1 Candidatus Dojkabacteria bacterium
AATTCATAGTTATTATTGTTTAATTGCCACAAGTCTAACAAATCACTTAAATTTTTCTAGTGAAAAATTTTTGGGTAAATGATTATCAATGTTGAGAATCGAGATACAAAGTAGTTCCTTGTTTGAATTCGCTCTGAAAAATAAGTTAAACTAAACAAGAAATTAGAATAATAAATATGAAAATATTAGCTTTTGCCGGTAGTTTGAGAAAAAATTCATATAACTTGCAGGCATTAGAATTAGCCAAAAGCTTGGCTCCTGAAAATATTGAAATTGAGATTTTCCCTCTGAATGATATGCCATTTATGAATGAGGATCTTGAAGATAATGGCTTCCCAGAAATTGTAAAGCAACTTAGAGGAAAAGTGGAACAAGCAGATGCTGTATTAATATCAACCCCAGAATATAATAACTCTTACTCAAGTATAACCAAAAACGCTATTGAATGGCTGTCCAGATCTCCTTCTGTAGCAAGAGGAAAGAAGCTAGGTATAATGGGCGCTTCTGATGGTGATTTTGGTGCAGTAAGAGCATTATTGCTTTTAAGAGCATTAGCCTCAGTTGTAGGTTTTGATTTAGATGACAACCACGTTGTTGCTATCCCAAATGCTGATGTAGTTTTTGAACATGATCAGAAAGAGCGTCTTATTAAACATATAAATTCATTACTGGATTCATTATCCAGCGATTAATTATTTTATTTTTTATTAACAAAATATGTCAGATACATTTCAACTACCTGATCTAGATTATGATTATGATGCTCTAGAGCCATTTATTGATGCACAGACAATGGAATTGCATCACTCTAAACATCACGCAGGTTATACAGCAAAACTTAATGCAGCAATTGATGGCGTAGATGAGGCCGCAGGAAAAACAATTGAAGAACTGCTATCAGATATTGGAGCTTTACCAAGAGACATTAGGCAGGCTGTTGCAAATAATGGAGGTGGTTACTATAATCACATGCTTTTCTGGAAAATGATGACTCCAGGAGGTAGTGCGTTAACAGATGATGTTTTAACCAGTGCTATAGAAGAAACATTTGGAGGTATGGATGGCTTAAAAGAACAGTTTACAGATAAAGCATCTACAGTCTTTGGAAGTGGTTGGGCTTGGTTATGTAAGAATTCTGAGGGAAAATTAGAACTAAAGAGAAGTTCATTCCAGAACAATCCAATAATGAAAGATGAAGGATACAAAGTAGTATTAGGGTTAGATGTATGGGAACATGCATATTATCTTAAATATCAAAATAGAAGACCTGAATATATTGAAAATTGGTGGAATGTTGTTAATTGGCAAGAAGTTGCAAGACTTTTTAATGAATAGTAAATCTCCTTCTGAACTGTATCACTACTGCAGCGTTTGCGGTAGTGATGCGGTTAATGATAGCAGTAAATTATCATGTACAAATGGTGATTGCGCGACAGTAATATACCTCAATCCCTCTCCATCTGTTCAAGTCTTTTTGATAAATCGGTCAAATCAGATACTTATAGTAAAAAGAGCAAAAGACCCAATGAAGGGGCTTTATGATTTACCAGGTGGTTTTGTAGATGGAGATGAATCTTTTGAGTCAGCTTTAAGCAGAGAAGTGCATGAAGAATTAGGAATCTCAGATCAACTAGAATATAAATACCTCTGTTCAGCCCCAGATAAATACTATTACAAAGGAATTAACTTAGATGTAGTTGTTGTAACGTTCATTGCTAGAGTGAGTGATATTGTAATTGAAAAAATAGATAAAAATGAAATCTCGGATATTAAGTGGATAGATATCGATAAAGTTGAAATTGATACACTGGCATTTGAAAATAGCAGATATGCGCTTACTCAATTAAAAAAATAATTTATTAATATTTTTTCATAATTGGGTG
>JAGQLK010000020.1 GCA_020429485.1 Candidatus Dojkabacteria bacterium
TGATGCTTTCCTCCAAGAGTTAAAAAGCCATCACCAAAGCCGTCTCTAATAGAAACAAGTTCAATATTTGTTAAGTCTTTTACATTAACTCTTTGTATCATAGCTATTTAATTCATTTAATGCTTGAGTTAATTCATCATTAGAAGGAACCTTGCCATGCCATTCCCATTTATTTTCCATAAAACTTACTCCTTTACCAGGAATTGTATTGGCAATAATAATTGTAGGCTTCTTCTTAGTTTCTTTTGCATTAATAAATGCAGAAGTAATTTCATTAAAGTTATGTCCATCTATTTCAATAGCGTTCCAATTGAATGCATTCCATTTATCTGCTATTGGATCTATGGGTAACACATCATTACTATCACCTGATAGTTGAATATTATTTCTATCTAATATAAAAACTAAATTATCAAGTTGAAGTTTACTAGCTACTAGAGCTGCTTCCCAAACTGATCCTTCATTGGATTCGCCGTCACCTAATACACAATATGTCCTCCAATCTCTAGCATCTATTTTGGCTGCAAGTGCCATACCTAGAGCAATTGAAGTTCCCTGTCCCAAGGATCCACCAGTTGTTTCAACACCAATTTCCAGATTTCTAACTGTGTGTCCTTCCATTCTAGATCCGAACTTTCGAAGTGTTAACAACTCATCCTTTTGAAAAAAACCTGCTTCAGCTAAAGTGGCATATAAAACAGGCACCATATGAGCAGCTGATAGAACAAATCTATCCCTATCAACCATTTTGGGATCTTGTGGATTAACTCTCATTTCTTTGAAATATAGAGCAGTCATGACATCTGCTATTCCCATTGCACCGCCAGTATGCCCTGAACCAGCAGCATTTAGCATTGTTACAATGCTTTTGCGAATATTATTAGCTTTCTGTTGTAAATCTTGGACGTCGACTTCCATTATGAGCAGGTTATGATTTCATTATAAGAGAATTTAAGAGAGAAACAAATCTATTTCTTTTCCTTCTTCTTTTTCTTCTTATAGTAGGCAGCAAATAAGAATATAAGCACTATTACTAATATGACCAGACAGCAGCAAATAAAAAAGAAGTTTGAGCTTTCATTTGTTTGTTCAACAGTTACCTCATCACCTGTCTCTGGCAAATCCATTAATTCAGGTTGGTTTTCTACCTGATCAATTATCATATCCTCTATTTCTTCTTGCATTTCATTCTGTACAGCAAGGTCTAGATCGTCCTCATCTGTACCACTAAGCAAACTTTTCAGTTCATCTGGGAAGTTTTCAATCCCAATTATGAAGAAAAGATTTCTAGTACCGGACATATTACCTGCTTGATCTACAATATAATATTCAATCTCGTTGTAGGTCCTAGGTAGGCCTGGGTTTTCTATGACTACACTAAATATTCCCTCGCTATTAACTTGGGATGAATACGTATTGCCCTGCCACATGAAATAAATTGTGCTATTAGGCTCTGCGTAGCCCTTGATGACAGGTGTCTCAGAGGTGAAATAATAAAATAGTGAAGATTGGTTTGGCACATTTGTAATCATACCGATATCAGTGATTACTGGTTCTTCAGCTGTACGATCAATTTTTATAGCTACTTTTTTATAATGCTCTTGATAAGTGTATTTTATATCCGTATCAACTGCTCGAATATAAATATTGTAATTACCATCAGCAAGTCCTGAGATGTCACAGTCATAATCTTCGTTATTAGAATCAAATGTTCCATCTGTAGGAGAGCAAGCTTGCCAACTTCCTTGTGGATTATTGCTAGTACTCCATTGAACTAAATCAATGTCAGTAACAGATTCAGGAGCAGAGATATTTCCTGTGATATTAGTTTCATTATATTCATCTACAGCATCCGCGGTTATTGAATGTGGAAAATTATAAATAATCCAAAGCCTACCATTATTGCTTCTCGAAAGTGAATCAGACTCATCCGCCCCAACAATGATATCTGCTCTGCCATCCTCATTTATGTCGGCTGTATCAAGAGTACTTACACCAAAGAATCTGAGTGACAAACTGCTGTTATTTCCGTCATAGCGATGTAAAATAGTAGATGGATTATTCAACCTATACCATAATCCTTTTTGAGAATAATCTCCTAGAATAGCCCCATCGACTATATACATAGTTCCACTATTATTGCCATATAAGTCTGTATGACCACCCACTATGTAATCATTATTTCCATCTCCATTCCAATCTGCTGATCGTGCTCCTTGATAAATACCTAAGAGATCTCCTTGCGACTCTCCAACAAGCCTGACATTGAGATGATCTTGGAGATCACATGCCTTAGCTGGACAAGCTCCACTATTTAGTAGATTTAGTACATTTTTCCCATAGATAATAAACATATTACCTACCTCAGGAACTGTTGGTGTATCTGACCTAAAAGAGCCAGTAGAGATGTCTAATATATTATCACCATCAATATCTAATATTGTAAAAGCGCTAAATCCAAGCCAAACTTCGCTTGTAGCATCTACTCCTGCGCCTTCATTTTCAGGAGCATCTAAACGTAAATCATAGTTATTGTCGTCTGCAAGAGGATGGTGATTGCCAGTTCCAGTGTATCCAGAGAGCTGGTCATTTAATAAGATATAATGAGAGCCACTATCGGGTCTTGAGTTATAGTCTGTGCCAAAGCTTGTACTTATAAAGTCATCTTTTCCATCGGCATTGATATCATACGCAGCCATACCAAAGGCACCATAGATATCAGAAGCATTAGCACCATCTATACGAACAGTATAGTTATTTGTATCACTAATCAAGAAGTCATTAGAACCAGGTCCAGCAGCTGCCATAGTAGCCATAAGGTCATCGTATAGTACAAATGTAGATCCTGAATCTATTATCGCAGCAGAGAATTGATCCTCACCATCATTGAATCTAGAACCGATGAATAGCTCATCAGAACCATTGTTGTTCATATCTCCAACAGCCAATCCTTGTCTTGCAAGTCGATCATTTGTATTTCCATAGATCATAAACGAATAGTTATTGCTGTCCGCAAGATCAAGATCATTACCTGTACCTGTCCAAGATGTTAATAGGTCATCATATATCACATATACTGCCCCAGAATTTCCTCCATTTGCATCAGATAACTGATCACCTATAACCAAATCTTTCTTGTTGTCTCCGTCAAAATCCCCCTGGAATTGCATCATGCCTTGACTACCGATTTCATCACCACTAAATTCACCCTCGAACTTTAAGTTATAGTGTGCAGGATTAGAAAGATCTAAGTCTGCTAGAGCTAGGTCTTCAAGTAATTCATTATAGATAATGTAAATGGCTCCATTGTTATTTCTGCTATGACTGTCATTGCGGTAAACAGAGATTATTAGATCAGCTTTGCCATCACTATTCATATCTTCAGTATCGAATGAAAAACCAGACCATCCAATACCATCTCCAGATGCAGCTCCATGTATACGAATATTAGAGTTTGCATCGTCTTCGATAAGATATGAACTTATTAATGCATCTACAGCCGTGGAAAAAATGAAGGTAAGAATACCTGCTATGAATAATGTAGATAAATTAAAGAGGCTTACTCTAAATTTCATAAACTCCTTATGTCGAGATTAATCAAATCTTAATGCTTTGACTGGATCTAATCTTGCAGCCTTAAGTGCAGGATATAGACCTGCGATAATTCCCACAACAATACTTGCGAGAATAATTATCATTGCAGTAGACCAGTCAAAATGGAAAAAGCTATCAGTAGTGAATCCAATGTTCTCTAATTCTTTTACTATGAATCCATCTGAAAGAGTCATTCCACCAAATATAATTATCAGCCCTAAGAAACTTCCAATAAAACCGATAGCCCCAGATTGAATCAGATAGATTAGCATAATCTGGAAATTTGATGCACCTATTGCCTTGTTAAGTCCGATCTCCTTAGTCTGCTCGTAAATACTCATCACCATAGTGTTGATAATACCTATTGAGGCAACAACAGAAGAAACTACGCCAAATAAGACTAGTACAACTGTAATACCTACTGTAATAATATCTAGGAATTCTAAGAAATCGTCTGCTGTGAACGGAGTCAGGTTATAATCTTCTTCAAGAACCGTTTTGAATTCATCTACTTTTCCTTCTTTTACGATAATTGAAACTTGATCATATCCAACTGTATTTAGATATTCTTCGCCATCAATAAAACCACCTGCATCAACTAAGACATCTAATGCATCATCAACATTTAATACAACATCAATCCTATCAGTACCTGGATCAATGAGGCTGACAATTTCAAATTGGTATTGCTTATCAACCGTATTCTTGCTTTTTGACGCAAAAATTGTTGCTGTAGATGGCTCAAGTGTTATGAATGTACCTTCTACATCAGCGAAAGTTAAACCAAAAGAGTCTAGAACATTTTTACTGATAAATGCTTCACCTGTATCTTTATCGATACTACCCTCATACCCACCAGGAAAATAACTATCGTCTGCATTAACATCAATTCCCCCTACAAAAGCAGGTGAGAAAGGAATTTCTTCACCCTCAATATATATATCCATTCCTGTGATAATTATTTGTGGATCTACCGATTCAACATCATTCTCTCTTACTAAGTCATCTATTAATTCTTGACTGATTATCGTCTGCTCTTTAACTTCTTCAGTTTCATCGGTTTGAGATCCTGAACCAGATAGAAAACCTATATCAAATTTAGTAACAAGGACTTCATTAGGATCGAACCTACTAGTAAATTCGTCTACAAGAAGTGACCTTAAATCTTGCATACCAAAAATAATAAAGCTTAATAGAACCACAGAAATTGTGATACCAAGACTTGTTAAGAAAGTTCTTAACTTATGTCGAAATATTATACTTAGTGCGAATCTGAATAATGCCATTATTATTTCTTATTAATAAATTTACCGTCTTTCAAGAATAACTTATCTGGTACTTTATCGATCAACTCTAAATCATGTGTGACAATAACCATAGTTGTCTGTTCCTGTTCATTGAGTTTGAATAGTAACTCAACAATTTCATTCCCAGTTTTACTGTCTAGATTACCTGTTGGCTCATCTGCTAGAACTATTCTAGGACTAGAAATTAGTGCCCTGGCAATAGCTACTCTTTGTGCCTGTCCTCCAGAAAGCTCCTTAGGTCTATGTTCTCTTCTATCATTCAAACCTACTTTATCCAATAAGTACTCTAATCTTTCATGAGTATCCTTATTACTGTGCTTGCCAGAAAAAATAGTAGGTAAGAGAATGTTTTCAGCTACAGTTAATGAAGGATTTAGATAAAACTGTTGGAAGATAGTCCCAACAATGTATCTCCTATAAAAATTCGATTCGTATTCTCTAATATCTTTGTTATCCACAATTACTTCTCCCTCGAAATCTCTATCTAAACCACCTAGAATACTTAACATTGTAGATTTACCAGAACCAGATGGACCAACTAGAGCAACAATATCTCCTTCGCCCATTTCAAAGCTAACGCCAGCAAGAGCTGTGACAATATTCGACTTACCTAGCTTATATTCTTTTTTGAGTTTTTCTATTTTTAACATTGTTTGCTCAATTAACAGTAATAGAATATCATATTAAAAATCTTTTGCACAAAAAAACGACGTACAATAATTATACGTCGTTTGTGTTTTAATCACTTACTAATTCTTTTCTATGCTTAAATTAGCGATAAATGCATCGCAAAGCGACTCACCATCATCCCCTTTCGGGATACAAGCCATACTACCTGACACTAATGTTCCAGTACCACATGGAGGTTCTTCCTCCCCAAATACAGATTGACATTTATTATTTGCCTGGTAGTCATCTGTATATATATAAGTACCATCAGTATTCATAACCCTATAGACTAGACCCAAATACTCTGTTGCAAGTTCCCTGGAATCCACATAGCTAAAATGTTGAGCTTCAGTTGATGGGAAATACCTAACATCAAAACTCTCAGAATTAAAGAAAATATAATATTCTGGAAGATTACATGTTTCATCATCTAAATCCTCAATGATAGTCCCTAACGGAACAAAGCCTCTTAAAGTAGCTGTCGAAGGATTAGATGGACACCAGCTAACTGTAGTTTCAAACTCTACCCAATTGTTTGGTAATCCAACAACATCTTCGTCATCAGATACTAAGTCTTGATCAGTATTATTTACCTCAGCTATCTCCTCAACTTCGGTAGGTTGGATAGTCGTTTCTACCTCTGGATCATCTGTGTTCATCTCCTCTGGCTCATCTGAACTCAACAGTAAGTATCCAACAATTCCACCCAAAATCAACACTAATACAAGAAGAAATAATATTAGCATCATGCTCATATTACTTTTCTTTGCTGTTGATACATTTACGGGGTTAGGCATCGTACTTGATCCAAGGGGTGCCTGTACTGGAGTATCCACTGTATTGGCTTCTTGAGCAAATGGAGCTCCTTGGTTTGTTGTGCTGTTATCTTGCATATAACCATGAATAATAAATAAACTATAAAGCTAGCAACTCAAAATCTCCTTCAATAATGCAGTAACTTGTTCCTGCAGCTACACCATCATCAGTACATTCGTTAAAGCTAAGATTATACATGCTTCCGAGTACGACCTTAGATAGAACATCATTGTCAATTGCATATATAGAACAACTAGCTAGTTCTTGATTGCATACCTTAAATCCCACATAGTTACTTGGATCTGGTTCATAACTTACAGCTTGTACTTGGTAACTTTGATCATATGATATTTCCTCAACATCGTTAACTGGCTCATCTGAGCTTGATGGCTCAACTGTGACTTCAACTTGATCTACGACTTCTTCCACCGTAGGCTCAACAGTTGTTTCTATTTCCGGTTCATCATTATTTATTTCCTCTGGTTCATCTGAGCTCAACAGTAAGTATCCAACAATTCCACCCAAAAGCAAAACTAATACAAGAAGAAATAATATTACCATCATACTCATATTACTTTTCTTTGCTGTTGATACATTTACAGCTTTAGGCATCGTGTTTGATTCAACCGGTGCCTGCACTTGAGTATTCATTATAGGCTCTCCTTGGGTTGGTGTGTTGTTATCTTGCATCATAGTTATTTATTTAATAATTTTATAGTGACTCTACAGAAGATATTATTTCAGATATCTTATGAAGCTGTTCAAGTGTTAACTTTCTTTCTATTACTAACTCTCCCTCAAAATCATCACAAGAATCCTGGAATACACAGTATCCATTTTCTTCACAGAAAGCCTGATCATATGGGCCATTTTCTTGTGAGCTGCAGAATGTTGATTGAGTTGAAAGATCGTTATAGATTTCAACTATTACTCCTCCAGCATTGTATTCTATGATATTTGAGAAATCACCAGCTCCAGCAAATCCATCACCATAGTAGTAGCTGGTACCTGGATACTCATTGCCAGCAAAAGTAATACTTTGTAAAAACTCTAAGTCACCTGTAAGGTCTGCTACTCCCCAACCTGCAGTTGCATAATCAATCTTTTCAGTTTTGAAGCAAAGAACAGTCTTCTCTATCGGATCCTCATTACCAACTTGATCCAACACTTGAGTCTTTAAACATGTTGAGTCAGAGTTATTATTATCTATAGTGAATTCATCAGAATAACTAAATCTAGTTCCAAAGTTATTATCAACGTATTCATTTAGAACTACAGTTGAAGTTGGTTCCACTGTTGGCTCGATATCAGGCGTCTCGGTGACTTCTATTGTCGGCTCCACCGTATCGTCTGTATCGCTTTCTTCCATTGGTCTTGTCAGCAACCAGACTGATACTGCACCAAGAATTAACGCAATCAGTAGTAGCACTAAAAGAATAATGATATTCTTATTAGACTTGTGTGGTTTTGGACTTTCTGTTGAAGTATTAGCTACAGGTGTTTCTTTTTGCATAGCTCCTTCAACTTGTTGCGTTTCAGGCGCAACTGCTGGCTGCACATCTGATTGCATCATATTATCAGTACTTTGTGCTGGCTGCATTGTTTCTGCAGGCATCACGGTTGAATCATTGGATTGCATCATTTGATCTGGCATAGATTCAGGATTAGTTTGTGTATTTTCGTCCATATTCACTTTTTATTAATTAGATTATTTTATTAAACACTTTTCTAGCCTAAAAGTCACATTTAGCGACTAATTAAGCATTTTAAGTAGTTTTTTGTAAACTAAATCGGGTCGTTCTGCTTTAGAAATAGCAGAACCAACACTTACGATATCAATAGGGTAATCCTCGATTTGTTTAATTGTATCCATATTTACACCACCATCAATCCCAACCAAACCCTCAAATCCCATTCCTCTAACTTGGTGAACTACTTCCAGTTGCTTCTTATCAAACTTATTGCCTTGTCTACCAGGTTCTATGGTCATGATCTGTACCATATCCAGTGTCTTAAATAATGACTTATACTCTTGAGGATTGCTACCTGGATTGAAAGATATTCCAACTTTTTTATCATGATTATAAATGTACCTTACTGCATCTTTGAAATCATCCTTTGACTCCACATTTACTATTATTCTATTTACTCGGTGATCTCCAACAAGCACATGAATAGAATCCATTGGGTGATCCATCATTAGATCAAAGTTGAGTTTTAGATTAGTTGTTGTGGAGATGACGTCATGGGCTGTTACTGTCTTACCTGGAGATCTTAGCCAGTCAATAACATCAATATCAATTTCATCAGTAAACCTACAAGCTGCATCTGCTTGCTCTAAGAAATCATCAAGATGTTTTACTAAGATAGCTGGGTGAATTTTCATAGAAATACAACTATACTCATAGTATAGAATAAATTTGCAGGGAAAGAAACCTAACGGTCTGCCTCGTATTCTCTGATTTTATTTATACGTCTTAGATGACGTTCTTCACCTGTAAAATCAGTATTAAGCCAAGCTTCTATTACGGCAAAGTCCTTGCTAGGGTCAAAAGTCATGTTATCCAGAACCAGTATGTTAGCATCATCGTCTTCTCTAGATTTCACTGCATGTTCAATAGATTCAACGTAAGCGGCTCTTATTCCTTTTACTTTATTTGCAGCTATTGTAATACCAATGCCTGAACCACAAATCAGAATACCCTTACCAGCAGCATCATCAGCTACCTTTTCGCCAACAGCAAATGCGTAGTCGGGATAATCATCTGTTTTAATATATTCATGTGGACCTAAATCTTCAACTTCGAAACCAGCAGATTCTAGAAAAGACACAATCTTACCTTTTGTTTCGTAACCTTGATGGTCAGAGCCAATATAAATCATAGTTAGTTACTAATAATAGAAATATCCTTCATTATTGTATCGCACTGAGCAATACCTTCTGCTGTCTCACTGCTACAATATACATTCAGAATCAAATTATACTGCTCTACGAAAAGCACATCGCTACCGCAAGGTGCTGGTGGATTACCATAAACCGGTGCATTACAGAAATCTTCTTCTTCAAAAAACTGATCTTTGTTTACATACTTATATCTACTTTCATTCGCTGTTCGTATTCTTAACATATCAATACTTGTGTCATCTATATCTACTCTTTCCTCGTATGGGCCTACATTACCTTCATAGAACATAGTAAATGCTAGTGAGTAATCATCTCCTGTTAATGTCACAGTATTAATTTCTGTATCCTCTGTATTATCTAATTTTGTTCCTATTGGCATCATTCCAGTAACAGTAGCACTCTGACGATTAGCACCCGATCCAAAATATAACTCAAAGCTGAACTCCTTGTTATCACTTGCCTCTTGTGCAGGTTCTACTTCATCAGTAGTATCAGTGACTTCATTATTTATTGTAGGTTCTACTATAGCATCATCTGGTACTGCTGGATCTACTATAACTTGATCATTTAAGAAAAAGACAGCAGCAACAAATATACCAAGACAACCAAAAACTACAAATAAAAGTAGAACAATAAACATATTATTTTTCTTCGAATGCACCTCTTCAGGTAAAAGATTCGATTCTGGTGTGGGAGTTACAGTATTGTTTTGCTGGGGAGTTTCCATAAGAAAATGATTAATATTTACACTACATACTATTAAAAAGTAGCATTAATGTAAATCAATCATTACTTAACCATGTACAGATGGTCTAATTTAAAGCCTAATTTTCGATAATAGTCGCGAGTACCAATAGCAGAAATAACTGCAATATGCTCATATCCAGATTCTTTTGCTATTTGTTCAGCTTCTTGTACAAGCTTAGTTCCTAGTCCTAAATGCTGTGATCTTCCCTGAGTTCTTTTACCTATCTGAACTACCTGTCCATACACATGAACTTCTCTGATTATCGCTTTATCTTTAAGTTCTTCTATAAAATTATCTTTTGATAAATCTTTGTATGGTAATGATAATCTGCAAAATCCGACTATCTTATCATCCGATTTAGTTTTGTACGAAATAAATTTTTCTATTCCTCCTGAAGTTGCATATTCAATCACTTCTAGTTCCAATTCATCCTCGGTAACTTCTTGTCCTTTGATTTCTCTACAGCGAATGCATTGGCAGTATCTACCTTCCTGCTTTAGCTTATTTTCTGCAATTTGCCTGAAGTTGGTTAGTTTATTTCCAGCAACGATATCTGTAGAAGGTATGTCTCTAATAACTCTAGTCAATCTGCAGTATCTTGGCGTTGTAGACATTGTATCTGTAAGTACTTTGAGAAGGTCATCATATGAATATGGTTCATACTCACCTTTTTGATACAAGTCATTCAACTTAGTATTTGCAATTATTGAAGTTGGATATATTTTAAGTTCATCAGGGATAAATTCTTCACCCCACAACCTCTTAAAGTCAGCAATATCACCTTTTACTGTTGCGCCATACTGATTAGGCATCCAATGAGCATGAATTTTAAAGCCTGCTAATCTTAGCAACTTAAACGCTTTAGCTGTTTCTTGCTTGCCATGTCCTCGCTTATTTAATTCTTGGATTTTATCATCCAAACTCTGTACTCCGATCTGTACTTTAGTTGCACCTAATCTCCTAATCTTAATGACTTCTTTTTCATCTATATAATCAGGTCTTGTTTCTATTACTAAGCCTACACATCTTGCTTTTGCCTTCTCATTTAATCTCTGCTGCTCTTCTAGCTCTTCCCAAGTTGAAAGCTCTGATTTTGTAAAAAACTCTTTACCTTTATCTCTCACCACAGAAGTAACTAGCTCGTTATATGATCGCTTTCGGCCTTCTTTAGTTTGATTGGGTACTTTATCAGCTTCCTCAAATAGATTTTGAGTAGCAATCACATCTCGTTGATCATTTTTACCAAAGTCGTTCATGGCTTCAAAGCACCTTTTCAAGAACCAGATTTGATATTCATCAGGATAAAATGACCATGTACCTCCTAGAATAATAAGCTCTACTTTATCAATATTATGACCATTGTTTTGAAATGCAAGAAGTCTATTGTATGTCTGTAGATACGGGTCAAAGTTATTTCTTTCTGCTCTTTGTGCGCCAGGTTCATCCTTTAAGTAGCTCTTTGGCATCCGAACATCGTTTGGACAGTAGATACATTTGCCAGGGCATGGAAATGGCTTCGTTAAAACTGTAACTGGTGTTACTCCTGAAATTGTTCTAACTGGTTTCATCTTAATCCTATCTAGTATATCTTGCCTGAATTCTTTTATGCCCTCTTTCACAAATAACTTATACCCCCTGACAACCTGATCTTTGCTAAATATAGCATTGCCATCCTTAGGATATTTATACAGGATCTTCTGAAATCTTTTTTGACTCCATTTTTTTGCAGCCTCTACCTCATCGATAACTTTCAGTAGAGTTTCTCGATATGGTTCGGGGTCGAAATTATAATTTTTCTTAGGCTTCTGCATTTGCAATTAG
>JAGQLK010000210.1 GCA_020429485.1 Candidatus Dojkabacteria bacterium
TCCAAATCCCAATCTAAGTTCATTTTCGTAAGTGGAGGTGTATTATCTGGCCTTGGTAAAGGCTTGTGTGCAGCTTCTATTGGTTACTTACTTAAACAAAGAGGCTATAGCGTTAGCTGTATTAAATGTGAAAATTATTTAAATATTGACTCAGGAACCATAAATCCAATTGAGCATGGAGATCCTTTTCTATGCGAAGATGGTCTTGAATCAGATATGGATCTTGGGACGTATGAGCGATTTTTAGAAGAAGAGATGGGATTCAAAAACTTCACAACAATGGGACAGATTTATAAGTCTGTAATCGATAGAGAAAGATCAATGGGTTATGAAGGTGAAGATGTTGAGGCTATTCCGCACGTTGTCGATGAAATTATTGCAAGAATAGAAAAGGCTTCTGAAGGATATGATTTCACAGTAATTGAGCTTGGAGGAACCGCAGGAGAATATCAGAATGCGCTTTATTATGAAGCATGTAGAACAATGAAAGCATTGAACCACGGATCAGTAATTAACGTACATGTATCGTATATGCCTGTGCCAGCCCATTTAGGAGAACCTAAAACTAAGCCAACTCAAACATCCGTCAGAACATTAATGTCAATGGGTATTCAACCTGAGTTTCTTATCTTAAGATCAGAAGTTGATATGGACAAGAGGCGTAAATATCTATTAGGCTTGAAAACAAGTATCCCTGGCGAAAACGTAATTATGGCAAAGGATTTGGATATCATTTATGAATTACCATTAAATTTTGCAGATCAAGAATTCGATAAGAAAATTTTAAACCATTTCAACATGGATTTAAGAAGAAGTAACCTAAAAGCATGGAAAGAATTAATAGCTAAAATTAAAGCCCCAAAGAAGCACAAAAAGAGCATAGCAATAGTAGGCAAGTATCTATCTAAGAATGAAGGCGATTATGAACTAACAGATGCCTACCACGCATTAATAGAAGCAATAAGACATACTTGTTGGCACAATGACGTACAACCGGATATCAAATTTATTCCTGCTCAAAATATCGAGCTCAATGGTACAAGGGCACTTTCTAAGGTTGATGCTATTATTGTGCCTATAGGATGGGGCACAAGAGGCGTAGAGGGCAAAATTAGAGCGATTAAATACGCTAGAGAAAATAAAATTCCTTATCTAGGACTCTGCTATGGAATGCAGTTAGCAGCAGTAGAGTTTGCAAGAAATGTATGTGGATTAAAAGATGCTCATACAGAGGAAGTGGCACCAGATACAAAGAATAAAATAATACACCAAATACCATTTGACCCTAAATATCAACAGATCAAGGGACAAGGAACATCTATGAGATTAGGCGCATATGACTGTGTACTTAAAAAAGGCACTCTAATACACAAGATTTATTCCAAACATAAAGCTTTTAAAAAAGAGAATACTATCTCTGAGAGGCATAGACATAGATTTGAATTTAATAACGAATATAGAGAACTACTAGAGTCTAATGGATTAGTAATTTCGGGAACCTCTCCTGATAATTTCTTTGTAGAAATGATTGAGCTTCCAAAGGAAGTTCATCCATTCTTTGTAGCTACCCAAGCCCACCCTGAGTATAAATCAATGCCATTGAAACCTCATCCAATGTTTGTTGAGTTTATAAAAGCAACAATTTAGTACAATTCAATAGCATATAAACACACGTCACCTTCTACACTTTTAAAATGTAAGAACTTACATATAAAAACACTATCTAGATATAGTGTTTTTTTTGTTTTCGAGCAAAAAGACGATGTGTCCGTTTGTCCGACAAAAAAATCTTTATAAAATAGATGTACAAAAATAGTAGTGAAAAAAGTAACCTGTAATATTTTTAATAAATAGTTTTGATAAAACAAGAGTT
>JAGQLK010000211.1 GCA_020429485.1 Candidatus Dojkabacteria bacterium
CCGTGTCCTCTATGCACTGGAAAATACTCAGGTTGTTCATTACATATCCAATTCTTCTCTTTGACCATACATTGTGATGTGTGGAAACTGCCATATCCATCGGAATATATATATGGAACACCGTTAGTAATAAATGTGAAAAGGTATAAAAGTATGAAAAAAATATATAGATTATTCTGAGTTAAAAGTTTTGAGAACCTTTCTTTTCTTATTAGCAGGTGTTTTCTTAGTTTGGGTAACATAATTAATAAGTTTATTTTTTTATTGTAATTATACATTGAAACAAACGTAATAGATAATAACAAGCAAAACAACAAGGTAAAAGTACAATAATATAGCATTGCGCTCCCACCAGGTTAAGTAACTAGTTTATTTAACCTGGTTTTTTTATATAAGAATCCGATGGGCATCTGCATAAATTAGATCGTAGAATAGTTTGTTAAATTTTATTCCGGCCGTTATCATATAAATATTAAGAAATATGAGCTATGTCAAAGGATGAAATAAAAATAAATAAAAAGTTTCAGGGAGTAGTAGTAGAAGGTAGTAAGAAGGGGCGAGAAATCGGCTTCCCGACCGCTAACCTAAACGTTAAGGAAGATTTTGAACTAGCTTATGGAGTTTATGCGTGCAAGGTTCGTGTTGAACATGGATTTTATCAAGGTATATTGCACTATGGACCTAAACTAACTTTTGGTGAAATTATTCCATTGTTTGAAGTTCATATTTTAGGCTTGAATAGAGATATTTACGGCATGGTTTTAGAAATTGAACTAGTAAGCTATATAAGAGGTACAATGAAGTTTGCTGACGAAGAAAAATTACAGAAGCAAATTCAAAGTGATTTAGAAAAAGCTAAGCAAATATTTCTAAATGAGAACTAAATCTTTCTACTCTATTATGTTAGTATTAATAGAATTGTATTAATAATGACAAGAAAAACTGCTCTCCAGCTTCTAAAAAAGAAGAAGCTTATTCAACTTTCTAAGAGATTACGAGTCTATCTTTTACTTGGGCTAATTGGGCTATTACTAATAATAGCAGGATATGCATATAGAAATTATTTTTCTAATAGTACTTCTAATACAGTAGCAATTGTTGATGATGGGTTTACCAAAATAGAGGTAACAGATGTAGCGCTTTCTCCACTAATTAATGGACATTATCAAGCTTGGCTTGAAGCGGATGATAAATTAGTACCGCTTGATTCTTTTAACGTTAATCCTGAAGGAACTATCTTCTCTACCAGAGGGAAATTATTATCTGGTTTCCAGGTAGCTGGTGAGTATCAAGATATCAAAAGGATATTTATTACTGTAGAGGCTAATGGTGATGATGATCAGATTCCATCTAACAGCATAATTTTAGAATCAACATCTGTAACAATCGGTCAGAAAGTGAATCTAGAATTTACTGTCGTTGACTTCAATGAAATGTCTGGTCAATTTATATTATCAACTCCATCTAATGGTGAGGACAGTGGAGATGAAACCTCAGGTGTATGGTTTGTTGATAATAGTTTTAGTTGGTTAACCCCATCACTAGACTTGCCAGAACTTGCCCAAGGATGGCACTACAGGCCATGGGTATTCTATGAAGGAGAGTATGCATTAACGACTGGTAGCTTCTCAAGTACACTAGGCGTAGATAATGAGAACCCATACTCTGGAGATATTGGCATATATCAGTTTCCTGGAGAGGACTTTTTTAAGAACTTACCATATGACCTAACTACTCCAATAAAACTAAACGATGGTAAAAGCTATGTATTAATTTCAATCGAACCAAGCTTCTCTTTGTCAGGTGGAAATTCAGGAGATAATGATATTGTTCTATTTCCATTATGGGCACTTCAAGGAAGTA
>JAGQLK010000212.1 GCA_020429485.1 Candidatus Dojkabacteria bacterium
CGTTTCGGCAAAGCGTTTAACTCTCTCCCAGTAATGTCTCTGAATAGCTCTAGGTCTTAATTGAGATTCCCAGAATGGTTGATCATGTAGAAATGGCTCCAGATTCATACTATTATCTTCATTGTACAAATCTGTCCATCCGTAATATTCATACATATATCTTCTTGCAAGTTCTAATTGGTTATTCCTGCTAGAGAGCATCTCCGATCTAATCTGTCTGTTATTTCTATAACTTCTTAAAAACTGTCTTAGCTCATTATCATTAAGAATAACTCTAGCCACAATCAGCATTTGATCAAATTCATCTTCTATACCCATATGAATCCAATGGTCTTGAAGAAAACTAGTGTTATTACGATGATTGAGCGTATACGATACTCTAGCCACTGGGTCTATGGGTATTTCGTATTCCATTTGAGGCTGATCATCACCTATCTCCTCTGGCAGTCCAGTAGCTGTAACTAACCCTCTAGCACTATCTCCAAAACCAAGTTGTGCTCTATATCTATTCACTTGCTCTTCTAGAAAGTTATGAACAGTTAAGTACCTGTCATAGCCTTCATCAGTCATGTATAACCACCATGCATAGTATCCGTCTGGCGAGTCTGCATCAAAGAAAGTATCAATATCATTTGCTGCCCTTTGTGCTCTTTCTAATACATAAGCATTATCTTCCCTGTCGATTCTTCGCTGGTAATCTTCTTCATCCCATGAAGCAAATAAGAACATGCCTTGATTCATTATCCTATAAAAAGGATTATCAAATGGATTTAGAGCTATTTCTTCATCAAAGTATGTGCTGGCAGCAGCAGCTTCATTTAATTCACCTTCTTCAATCAGAAAGTAATTAGCATTAGGAATATCCCATGTAGCTCTTGCAACAGAAGGACTAATCACTCCTGGCATTCTTTGAGTAGACTGTACTCTATAATCATATAGTACTTCTCTCATGCTTCTAGCAAGCTGATCAGCTTCATGAATAGCATGTAATGTACCATTTGTATTCTTTTCAATCATAGCTTCGAGGTAGGTCATTTTCTGAACAACTCCCAAGAAGGTATCAAGATTTCTTTCTGCACCAGCAGACAGTGGTTCGGCAATGTCGTAGATGCCTAAGGCAGGAAGTATATGGTTAACAGGCTTAAATTGAGTTCTAAACTGAGTTGATATAGCTTTTATTTTTTCACGAAATCCAAAAGCAAATCCAGCCTGATCAGTCATTATCTGGTGATTTTCACCTAATTCATGTAACTGATGTCCATAGTATTGATTCCTATGTGCTGCATAGCTTGGTTCGCTGGAGGACCCGGTGTATTCTAAGTCATATCCTGTTCGTCCCATTAGAGATGATACCCTTGTGCTGTATAGTCGAGTACCTGTTATCTGTCTCCACGCAAATAATTGCTCAGGATTTTGTCGAATCATTTCTGCAGCAAATTCAGCACCAGCTTGATAGCCAGCTGCTATATTGGGTTCGTAGTCGGATCTGAATGCAGCCTCAGCAGAAGTTTCTATGCATTGTTGTATTAGTGGAAGTTCATGTTCATAAGCCACGAATTCCCCTACAGCTAAATCACCGCAAGCTATTCCGTTGCTAATCGCTTCTATGTCCGCAATAGTAGATTGACGAGTTTGAATTTCATCTCTTCTACCTCCTAAGAAACGTAGTTCAGTGCCACTAGTAAATAGGTCATCATATTCTGGTGGAATATTTATAAACTCGCTCATGATATAGGCTTCCTAATAATGCATATGGCAAATAATTGTTGAGATTATATAATAAAGATATACGGGTATTGAAATTTTAATTTAATATTCATTTCGTTAAAAAT
>JAGQLK010000213.1 GCA_020429485.1 Candidatus Dojkabacteria bacterium
TACGATTCAGTATTGATTAAGCTAGGTTTCATCTGCCAGAAGTCATCACCATTAGCAGGTATATCTCCCGGACCACCATCATAATCTAAATAGCCTGGGTCAGAATATGGAATATCAAAGCTTAGTACATCAGCCTCAGAATTATTGTTGGATTCGAACACTGCTGCTCTCATAGAACAATAGCCGGTACCATCATCGCACAAACCATCAGGATTATCGACGAATCCAACATTGTCTGTATCTCCAGCATCGTAGAGATCTAAAGTAGTGTCTATAACAAATGTTGCGTTTTTCAGTGGTTTTGCAAGTTCACTTGTGAAGTCAGAATTTTTATTTACTATTTCTGCTGTTACAAAACCTCCTGGACTAGATGGTTCGCTCAAAAAGAACTCAATTTCTCCTCTCTGATTAAGATATAAATCTGTGGTTCCAATAAGTTCGCCCTTAGTAGCCGATTGAGAATCAGAAAAATATATATTCGCTTGATAGTCAGTAAGTATGGATTCATCTATATCAATTACTCTAGATAAAGTATCATCCTTAGGAAGTAATTTACCTTTTACTACTTTATGACCATTAAAGTAATTGGCATTAAATAATACTGGTTCAGTATCAATTAATAGACTATCATCAATATTGGCAAGTTGATCTACCTCAGAAGTCTCGGGAGAGTAGTCTTCGTTACTAGCAAGTAAGCTATCCTCTTTAGAAACTATAAGCGAATTAATAGTGATATCTTCTGAACCATCACTTATCAAAAATATTTTAAAGAATAGTTCTCCAGCACCAAATTGGTCATTATATGAGTCGAGATTCTGATTTATTTCTTGAATAGAATTAGAACTGGACACTGCTTGATCAGTTCGCTCCCAGATTAGTTCTGTCGCATCATAGTAGTACCAACTCTCGCTATCAGGAGATAATTGATATGAGATTGAGATATTAGTTGCAGAATTAACCTGATATTCAGAATCTGTTTGTGTAGAAGTCTGTTCATTGTTGATTTCACTTTGCTCAACTATACTCTCTAAGTAAGAATATTCAATTCCATTTTTAGTAACTAACTCTGGACTAGTTGAAGGATATTGGTAAGCTACTTCTGTTTGTTCTTCTGTATTAGCTCCGAGCACTTCTGGAATATCAGTTGGTTGTGGAGATTGTATGGGAGTATTTGTTGGAACTTCACTTGGTTCAACAGAAGGAATTGCTTCGTTAGTTGGGTTAGGTATATCTGTAGGCTCAATTGATGGTTCTATGATAATCTCAGTAGGCAGAATTTCAGTTGGAGTAGGGGGCTCATCAGCCTGCGGTTCTTGTATTTCGACTAATGATGCACCATTGGCATCGAATTCAATAAATTGTTCATCAAAAATAAAATTATCTATCTCTTCTTCTACAAATAGTATTTCAGAGTCTCCGTCTCCAATAGCAAATATACTTATTACTTTTGTGTTAAGTATAATAATTCCACCTGTAACATAAAGGAAAAGCTGAGAGAGCAATATAATAAATGAAATACCAATAGTTGTTACTGTGGGGTAGTATTTCACTCGATATCTTCTAAGATCAAGGTCATTTTGCTGGATATTACTATCTTTTAACTTGGTACCAAAGATTAAAACTAAACCAAGTAACAATGCTTGATATAAATCTAATATCGTTAGAAAAATTCTAGTTAATATCTTCTTAGCCAAACTGGATTGTTCAAATCTATATTCAAATTCATCTTTTTTGTTAGCTATCCTTATCAGGTGATCAATTACTTTGGTTTTTGAATTTGGTCTATGAACTTCTGAAGTATTTAAACCCTGCTTTTTTTGGAT
>JAGQLK010000214.1 GCA_020429485.1 Candidatus Dojkabacteria bacterium
ACCTTTGTCATATTTTAATGTTATTTGAATGTCATTCTGAGCAGCTTCTGTATCCACTATTTCAAAATCTTCGATATATCCTTCTTCTTTCAAAATAGCAGTAATAGACTCAAGCATCTTTGTTTGAGGTACAACCACAGCTTTGTGATTTCTCAGATTTGCATTTCTAATTCTTGTTAGTAAATCTGCTATTGGATCGTTTACCATTTTCTAAATAATACTTAATAAATAATTACCAAGACGCTTTATGCATGCCTGGTATATCACCTGCATGAGCCCTTTTTCTAAGGCAAATACGGCATAGTTTAAACATACGATGATAAGCTCTAGCTCTTCCACAAAGTTCACATCTATTAAATGATCTAGTTGGATACTTTGCATTTCTCTTTAAACTTTTTGATTTTGCTACTTGTGCTTTGGTTGCCATATCGCTTTAATTTATATTAATTAACTTTCTGAAAAGGCATACCTAATTTCTTAAGTAATGCCATAGCTTGCTCATCATTCTTTGCTGATGTACAAATTACAACCTGCAAGCCATTTAATTTAGATACTTTAGTAGAATCTACTTCAGGGAAAACTGTATGCTCTTTTATACCTAAAGCGTAGTTTCCATTTCCATCAAATGCTTTAACAGAAATACCTCTGAAATCTTTGATTCTAGGTAGTACAATAGAGATAAGTCTATCCATAAAGTACCACATCATTTGTCTTCTTAATGTTACTTTGATACCAATATCTTGACCAACTTTGATTTTAAAGTTTGAGATAGCTTTCTTTGTTTTTGTTACAACTGGTTTTTGACCAGCAATCATTCCAATATCTTCTAACATATCTTCGATTATTTTACTGTCGTCTTTTGCCATTCCCAATCCACTATTGATAACAATTTTAGTGATTACTGGAATTTCCATCACGTTATCAAGGTTAAGCTCTTTCTGTAGCTCAGACTTTATTTCTTTTTCGTATTTTTCTCTTAATCTTGGTAAGTCCATTTTAATTTAATAATGTATTATTCTTTTTAGTTATTCTAGTTTTTTTATTATCTTTTACCTCGTAGCCTATTCTAGTTGTTTTGTTGTCCTTTGGATCAATAAGCATCACATTTGACGCGTGAATAGGTGCTTCCATTTCAATGATCCCTTTCGGTTCATCTGGTTGTCCAGTAATAGCTTTCTTATGCTTTTTAACTATATTGATACCTTCTACAATTACTCTACTTGATTTTCTAAGGATCATCTTTATGGTACCAGTCTTACCTCTGTCTTTTCCTGCAATTACTTTTACTGTATCTCCTTTTTTAAGTTTCATTTTTATAATACCTCACTAGCTAAACTAACAATTTTGTTAAAGCCTTTATCCTTAAGTTCTCTAGCGATCGGTCCAAAAACTCTAGTAGCTTTTGGATCTTTCTTTTCTTTATCGATGATTACTGCCGCATTATCATCAAATCTGATGTAAGATCCATCTTTACGTCTTACTTCTTTTGAAGTTCTTACGATAACTGCTCTAACAACATCACCTTGCTTAAAAGCACTGTTAGGAATTACTTTCTTAATTGATGCTGTAACTATTTCTCCTACAGTACCTGTTCTTTGAAAGCTACCACCTTTTTTCTTACCTAAAACAGCGATTACCATTAATTCTTTAGCACCACTATTATCTGCAACTTTTAATCTTGATAATGACTGAACCATTGTCTTATTTCTCTTTATTAATTAAGTAAAATTTCTTGCTCTTACTTACTGGTCTTCCTTCTTCGATTGTTACTTTATCACCAACTTCTACTTTATCATCTTCAGAATGTACC
>JAGQLK010000215.1 GCA_020429485.1 Candidatus Dojkabacteria bacterium
GGATTCATTTCTCCAAGACCTTTGAACCTTTGTACGTTCTTTGGTGTTTTTTTCTTAGCTTTTAATTCTGAGAGAAGTTTTACTCTTTCTTCATCATTAGCAACCCAGTAAGATTCGTCCTTTGACACTTCAACTTTGAATAGAGGTGGTTGTGCTACATATAGATAACCCTTCTCTACTATTGGCTTCAAATGTCTGAAGAAAAATGTTAGTACCAGAGTAGTGATATGTTCACCATCTACATCAGCATCGTTCATTAGAACAATTTTGTGATATCTTAGCTTTTCTAAATCAATGGTATCCCCTATTCCAGTACCTAATGCAATAATAAGTTCTTTAATTTCCTTATTATCCATAATTCTATCTAATCTGTACTTTTCTGTGTTCAGAGGTTTACCTCTTAGTGGGAAAATAGCTTGTACATGTCTATCTCTAGCTTGTTTAGCAGAACCTCCAGCAGAGTCTCCCTCTACTATGAATATTTCCGAATTTTCAGCATTCTTTGATGAACAATCGGCTAGTTTACCAGGTAAGGTTCCTCCTTCAAGAGCACCTTTTCTGACAACTGCTTCTCTTGCAGCCTTTGCAGCTTTCCTAGCTTTACTAGCAAGAACAGCTCGAGAAAGAATAGCTTTTGCATCTTTAGGATTCTCTTCAAGATATGTATCCAAAGCATCACTTACAACTTTTCTAACCTGTTGAGTAACTTCAGGATTATTAAGTTTGATTTTTGTTTGTCCTTCGAACTGTGGATCATGAATTTTAACTGAAACTATTGCTGTAAGACCCTCTTTAGTATCTTCTCCAGTTAATTTGTAGTCCTTCTCTTTTTCTGTACCTTCTTTATCTAAATATGAGTTTAAACTTTTTGTTAAAGCTGTTCTGAAACCAGCTAGATGAGTACCACCTTCTGGGTTATGAACATTGTTTGCAAATGTAAGCACTCTTTCTTGAAGATCAGTGGTGTATTGCAAAGCAACTTCCACTTCTGTTTCTTCAAAAGTTTCTTTAACATAAAATACTCTCTTATTTACTGGTTTATAAGGGGTATTGATTTGTTTTACATATGATTTTACTCCACCTTGAAAGTAGAATGTGTAATCTTTAGGAAGATCTTTGTCTTTTTCTCTTTCCTCATCAGTTCTATTATCAATTACTTGAATCTTAACTCCGGCTGAAAGATATGCTTGTTGTCTAAATCTTGTATGCAGTCTCTTAAGTTCAAATTTTGTTGTCTTAAAAATAGTATCGTCTGGCTTAAATGTGATTTTTGTACCAGATAGATTACTATCACCTATTGCTTTTACTTTTTCTTTTGGTTTACCTGTAACATACTCTTGTAAATGATGTTTGCCTTCTTGGAATACTTCTGCCTTCATCCATGTACTCAATGCATTTACTACAGATAGACCTACACCGTGTAGTCCTGAAGATACTTTGTAAACCTCTTCGTCAAATTTACCCCCAGCATGTAAAGTAGTTGCAGCAATTTCTAATGCACTAACTTTCTTAGTTGGGTGAATTCCCACAGGAATACCACGACCATCATCTTGAATTGAGATTGAATTATCTTCGTTAAGAACAATCTTTATCAGATGTGCGTATCCCGCTAATGCTTCATCGATAGAGTTATCTACGATTTCATAGATCAAATGATGTAGACCAGTAATATCTGAGTCTCCAATATACATTGCAGGTCTTTTTCTTACTGCTTCTAGTCCTTCTAAGATGGTAATTGATGATGCTGTGTAGTTATTCGTTGCCATTATTTATATGAGTTATTTTAGTATTAAAAA
>JAGQLK010000216.1 GCA_020429485.1 Candidatus Dojkabacteria bacterium
TGAATTGACTAGAATTGGAGTTGCAAACTTCACTTTAGAATGTGGAAGCCATGACAGTTATAATGAGCAATATACTGAAGAACTTAGTAACAGAATACTGTTGTTAATGGTTGAGCTGGGCATGCTCAATGCAATCAACACACAATTGGAGTCGCTTCCAAAAAAGTTTACTAAGCTAAATACCTATTTAGCGCCAGACGG
This sequence comes from Candidatus Dojkabacteria bacterium, assembly GCA_020429485.1. Lineage (GTDB taxonomy): Bacteria > Patescibacteriota > Dojkabacteria > B142 > OLB20 > JAGQLK01. The sequence continues at coordinate 202 of JAGQLK010000216.1, forward strand.
AGGTTTCATAAATCATAAGATATCAGCAGGAGATTCTATCAAAAAAGGTGAAATTATGGGCGAATTGAATCACGTAGATTTGAGCGCAGATAATATGAATATCACTGCAAATGACGAAGAGATAGTCTTAAAGATATCGCCTACACATATATACTATCCTGGTGATCATGTTTACCAAACTATATCGAAGGAAGACTTTGTAGCTATTTAGTACTTTCTATACGTTCCCAGCCTTCAGCAAGATTTCTTTTCTTTATTCTTTGCTGGTAAAAAATCCATATCCATAGCACTAATCTCATAGGGTAGAGTATTAGTGACCAAAATAACTCTTTTGCATTAGTTGCATATTTTAATGGGAACCAGAAATACTCTAATTCCTTCCAGAAGTTTCGAACTTTGGTGTCTTTTTTGATTACTTCGTATTTCCATAATTGTACATAACCTCCTACAGATCTTAATTTTTGTAGATACCAATCTTTGATAGTCTGAGCGTATTTTACATATACTGTGGCTTCAGGTTCATAAATAAGCTGATATCCTTTGTTATGTAGTTCGTAGGATAAATAAGCATCTTCGACTAATGAATCACTTGGAACTCTTAAGTCAATATTCTTCATGGCTAATATATAACCACTTAAAACAAAAAAATGCGGTGAACGGCTGACTATTTTCAGAGATTTTCCTGCAGGTGAGCTAGACATAGTGACCTGTCTTTTGTGGTGTGCTGCATCAGCAAGTAAATGCCCAATGTATCCCATGAATTTATTTTTATCATCACTGGATATTGGTCGACCTGTGACACCACCCACATTATCATCGTCAAAATGTTCGATTATTTTTTTTATTGAGTCTTTACCTAAGTAGACATCACCATCTGTAAGCAATAATACATCGCCTTTTGCTTTTTCGAGAGCTAAATTCAATGCATATGGCTTACCTCTAAGCGGATCTTTGATATTGATCCAATGCTTGAAACCTAATTTCTCCACAGCCTCTTTAGCTGCTTCAAGAGTTGCTTCGTCAGGAATCACTGTAAGTAGCTCAATACCTCCTGTGTACCCAGTATAATCTGGATCAATTAGACACTCTATAGCCTTAGCAATAGTTTTTTCTTCTTTATAGGAAGTGAGTATTACAGATAGCATTTCTTGAGATTTAGTCTAGTTTATATTTACTAAGTACTGAACTTGCTTCATCATCTTCTAACTTATGAATAATGTTTTTGTCTCGAAGCTCGATTATAAATCTAGCCATTTCTTTAATAAATACATCATCTTGATCAGGAATCATTCTGACATGTGCGTGTGGGACTTCTTCTCCTAAAATCATTGAATATACAGATTCCTTACCAGTAACTTTTTGAAAGTGTTTTGCTATTTTCTGACACACTTCAAAGTACTTACCGATACTTGGGTCATCCCATACCCATCTGTAATGTTTCTTAGGGATAACAAGTGTATAGCCTTCAGTAGTTGGAAAAATATCTAGAAATGCCAAATAATCATCATCTTCGTATATTTTATATGCAGGTACTTCTCCGGAAACAATTTTACAGAATATGCAATTATCCATAGTTTAATTTT
>JAGQLK010000217.1 GCA_020429485.1 Candidatus Dojkabacteria bacterium
AATTCATCAATTAGCTTTTTAGCTCTATCTTCGAATTCACCTCTAAATTTAGAGCCTGCAACTAACATTCCTAAATCAAGTGATTTTACCTTCTTATTTTTAAGTAAATCGGGAACATTACCTAGAGCTATCCTCTGAGCAAGACCTTCTGCAATAGCTGTTTTACCAACACCTGGTTCACCAATAAGCACCGGGTTATTCTTCTTTCTTCTAGAAAGAATTTCTATCACTCGTGTAATTTCATCCGCTCTACCCACAACTGGGTCAATCTTACCTTCAAGCGCTAACTTTGTTAGGTCCTTTGAATATTTATCTAGCTCTGGCGTATTAGATTGCTCTTTGTATTTTTTGCCTTCTTTATCACCTTCACCAACTTTCTTTATTACTGCTTGCCTTGCCTTGGTATGTGTAATGGCTAATTTATTCATTAGCTGAGCACCTAAGCCCTCTGCTTCTCTAATTATTCCTAATAGTATGTGCTCGGTACCTATGTAGTTATGACCCAATTGAATCGCTTCTTGAAATGCCAGCTGCAGAATCTGCTTAGCCCTAGGAGTCAATCCTACATTTGTGCCTTCATACGAGCCATCTGTTAACTGCTTATCTAGCATTGATTTCAAGTCATCAATATCAAGCCCCAAGTCCTTGAGTACAGAAATTGTTAGATCATCACTGTCAACTAAAGACATGAGCATATGCTCACTATCAATGTTTCTCTGCTTCTTACTGACAGCTATTTCAGCCGCTTTTTGCAAAGCCTCTTTTGTTCTCTCAGAAAATAATTCTGTAATATCGATTCTTTCAGATGGTCCTCGATAACTTGAAAACCCATTGAAAGGATCGTCACCATTTCCAAATGGATCAAAAGGATTATTACCAGCCATAAGTTATTTGTTTAATAATTGATATTAATAATATTTTAGCACTCAAGTCAAGTGTTTGCTAATTCTTATACAACCCCTTCTTCCAATGCCTTAAAATAGAATCCTTTGTGCACAGTTTCTTTAAACTCATTCTCACTCACTCTTTCTACAACTCTAACATCATCTTCTAAAGTCGGCGCGACTAATCTACCTCCTATTTTTAACTGATTTGTAAGAACTGCTGGAATTTCGTCATATGCAGCAGAAGCGTGAATTGCGTCATATGGTGCTTTTTCAGGCAACCCTGCTGCTCCATCACGAAATATTACTTCAACGTTTGATATATTAGGATATTTTTGAAGATTAGTTCTAGCTGCTTCTGCCATAAACTGTATTCTCTCTATAGAGTAAACAATGCCTGTAGCACCTGATGCAAAAGCAATGAGTGCGGCCATCCATCCTGAGCCTGTCCCAATATCTAAATATGTTCCTCCCAACTTAGGCTTCATTAGCTCAAGCATCTGTGCAATAACAGTTGGTTTATCCATTTTTTCACCAAAACCAAGATCGATATCTTTATCTTCGTATGCTTCCGCTTTAAATTGTTCAGGAACAAAGTCCTCTCTTAGAATACTTTTAATGGCGTTTTTAGCATAAATATTTTTAACTATTGGGTTACTTCCTTTAGTTAATACTTCTACCATATGCTGATGTGTCCATCTATATACAGATGCTCCGCCAAAATCATCAAGATTTAGATTATCCATTTTTGTTTGTTAAATATATTTTCATTTTATCAGACGATGAATGCGTTGTGAATTAGTGAGGCACTTGAATAATTTATGTATTACTTATTAATTATCACTATGTAATTAATAAGTAATAGATTAC
>JAGQLK010000218.1 GCA_020429485.1 Candidatus Dojkabacteria bacterium
ATACTCTTTATTCCCGACATAATTTTTGATATATGATTGAGTATGGCTGAATAAGAATGAAATTATTGATAATTCAACCCAACTTGCTTTAAAACCACTACTATCAAAGAGTGCAAAAACAAATCCAAGGTGAACTGCCATAAAGATTCCATAATGAACTATAAAAAATGGTATGACATGTCGATTAGTAACATGCTCAACAGGTCTGCCATTTATCTCCATGCTTCCAGGAGGGGGATTATTAGCTAAATATATTTTAGGAATATTTAATAAGCCAATGACTGCGCTTTCTATCCAATATAAAAGCATAATAGTAAATACGCTCCAATCTGCATAAATAACTCCTAGGATAGGAATTAAGTTGGACATCAGTAAAGTTGTGATTGCAGATATATTTATTCTTCGCATCCGGAAAATGTAAATGAAAATGCTTTGAAGTTACCAACTTTTGCAGTTAATTGAATATGTCCATCAACTCTTCTTTTGCTCTTTAGGAGATTATATAACTTGGAATCAGTAACTGTTACTAGATTGTCTTCACCTACACTATAACCTCTCTGTTCAGCTGGTATAGGCTCACCATTCAGAAGTACTTCTACCTTACATTCTGGATCATCAGTATCCATTACTATATTTACCTCAGTAGCTTTAAAATGTAAGATCAGCTTTGCATCTGGCTCTAGTGATTGCACATATTGATTGTAAGCTATGAACTTCCCAATTAGGGCAAATGAATCTTCGCGAATATTTTTGGGAGTTTTATATGAATATTCTGTATCTTCTTTATAACCTTCGCCGTTACTAAAATCACTTCCATCAATATGACCTCTACCATATCCTACATAGAGTTCTGGTGTTGCAGGGAAGCAAACCTTACCATGCTCATGCTCTTGGGCTTCACTACCAATTTCAGGTAAAGATAGAGATTCATTCAGTTCTTCTAACTGAGATTGTATTGTTTCTTCTGTTACTTTATATGCACCTTCACCAACATGCGTATACACAATAAAGCCTTCATGGTTTATTAAGTATTTTGCTGGCCAATATTTATTAGCAAACTGATTCCAATTATTGTAATCATTATCCAGAACTACTGGCCATTCTACGCCAAGTTCCTTCGTTGCTTTGGTAACATTATTAAGATCTTTTTCGAATTCGAATTCTGGTGCATGTATTCCAATTATTACTAATCCCATGTCTTTGTATTTATGCCACCAATCTCTTAAATACGGAATGGTTCGCTGGCAATTAATACATGAATATGTCCAGAAATCCACGAGTACAATCTTGTCTTTCAAGTCATGAGGTTGAAGTGGATCACTATTTATCCATGTGTCACCAGTAATTTTAGGTGCTCTAATCATTATTGGATTGAATAATTGTTAAAACTAACTTATCTTCTGTAAATGATGCTTGGACACTATATCCTTCCGAATTTGCAGCGTAAATATATCCAGTACCTATACTATCATCTGTATCAAGATTCCAACCAGCGGCTTTGAAGTCCTCGATGTATTTTTGATAAGCATTATCGTCTAATGCATTGAACAGAATTGTCCAGACATAGCTACCATTATCTAGTTCAGATTGACTACCATTTGAATATGCACCATATTTAAATTCAGGTACTATTCCTACTGCTTCTCGTGGCCATTCGCTTACTGTTTCTGTAAATGGATTAGTACGATACACATTTGTATCTAGTACTTGAGCTGTATCACTCTGCCCTGGATTTT
>JAGQLK010000219.1 GCA_020429485.1 Candidatus Dojkabacteria bacterium
CTCCATCTGACTTAGCTATAGGAGAATACACAATAGAAGCATTTGTGGGCGAACAGAATGTTTCTACTACAAATATTCGAATTAATGATAATTCTAATTAGAGATTTCTTCTTGTAGATTATTAGTCAATCACTTTGCTAATAAATTATTCCAATCTTCTGCAAATTTGACTAAGCCCTTTGTAGTTAATTCATGAGCTAAGTCATATTCATTCCAAGGTTTATCAAGTGTGATATCTTGATATTGTAAATCACTCCCTGGCTTTTGCTTCAGATATTCATTCTCATTCATCATAGATTCTTGATCTAAGTCAATCCCGGGAATAGGCATATCTTGATCAAGCCATTCTAGAAGTACTTTTGTAGGGACAGTGATTATGTCTTGCTTAGTATATAAACAGTAAAGTAGGTGATCTACATCTCTTATGCTTGCAGCAAGTAGTTCTACATGCTTATCTGAGTTAGAATACATTTTTTGGATATTAGTGATCAAGTCCATACCATCCACTCCGATATCGTCTAATCTTCCTACAAATGGAGATACAAATACATCACCTCTACCTGCGCCCATTGTTGCAGAGTAAACAGCAGCTGCTTGTTGTTGACTAAAGACTAAGGTCATGTTTACTCGCATTCCTTCCTGTATTGCTTTTTCTGCTGCCTTGAGTCCTTCTGAGGTAGTAGGGAATTTGATGTGGGCATTATCTATCCATGTGTTCATTTCGCGAGCTTGATCAAGCATCTGTTGTGCAGTAGTAGTAAGGTCTGAATATACCTCAATTGAGACACTGCCTTCAGGAATCATTTCTGAGATTTCTGTAATAATTTCATGATACTCACCTAATAGCTCCTTTTCTGAAAGCTTTTCACCATTTTCAAATTTAGCTGCTAACTTAGGGTTACGAGCAACTAGGGAAGGATTAGTTGTTTGGCCGTCTAAGAAGCCCATTCTTTCAATTACTTCTTTTGTGTCTGCAGGGTCTCCGCTATCTAAGAAAATTTTTGTATATAAATCATCCATGGTAATTTAGAGTAATATAAATATATCTTAGCTTAAATTTTATCTGATAACCAAATTGGACAAACTAGTTATATATAGAACTATATTTGCTCCTAATATATTCTTTCCAGTATTCGGTATTTAAATCCTCACCTAGAGATTTCTTAAGTAAGTCTTTAAAAGTATATGTCGAGCCATATTGATGCATTTTCTCTTTTAGCCAACCCTGAATTCTTTTAACTCCATCTTGTTCTTGGAGTAAAGAAGAAATAGGGCCTAATTCATTCTCTAAGTGATGTTTCCACATTACACTTAGGACTGTACCAACAGAATATGTAGAAAAATAACCCATTGCACCCATACTCCAATGTATGTCTTGTAGTACTCCGTGAGCTTCATCCTGAGGAGTAACACCCAGATATGATTTGTATTTTTCATTCCAAGCTTCTTCTATTTCAGAAACCTTTATTTCTTTATTGATCATTGCCTTTTCAAGTTCATGTCTTATCATGATGTGGAAATGATATGTGACTTCATCTGCTTCTACTCTTATTAGTCCAGGTTTAACTAAATTGAAGTATTCGTAATAATCTTGAGCAGAATATTTTTGAAAATTACTACCAAGATTTTGAAATTGATTTAGGAAGACTTCAATAAAAGACATTGATCTTCCAATTATGTTTTCCCAAAATCTCGACTGTGATTCATGTAATCCAAGACTCATACC
>JAGQLK010000021.1 GCA_020429485.1 Candidatus Dojkabacteria bacterium
TAAAGAAGTAAGTACCGGCTATGATAAATCATGGCTCAGAGATAACTTCTATGAGTGTCTTGCTTTTGCTGTTATTGGGGATTGGGATACTGTAGAAAAGACTTATGATTCAATTCTAAATATCTTTCTTAAACATGAGGAGAAGATCGACTGGGCTATTCAAGCAAAGCCTCAAGGAAGGCACGAATATATACATGCTAGATTCCATCCTGAAACGTTTGAAGAGTTCTGGGAGGAATGGGGTAACAAGCAGAATGATAGTATAGGTGCTATTCTTTACATGATTGGGCAATTAGAAATACATCATAAAAGAAGCGTTGTTGAAAATGATGACCATAAAAGAATTGTGCAGAAACTAGTACTATACTTGCAAAGTATTGAATATTGGCATGATCTGGATAATGGTGTATGGGAAGAGAATGAAGAAGTACATGCATCTTCAGTAGGTGCATGTGTCGCAGGACTTAGAGCTATAGATAAACTCGATTTTATTGATGTCCCTGAGGATTTGATCATGAAAGGTGAAATAGCTCTAAAAGAACTATTACCTAGAGAATCAGAAGGAAAATTTGTAGATCTTGCTCAGCTTTCACTTATTTATCCATATGAAGTTGTAGATGATGAGATTAGAGACAAAATATTACAGAATTTGGAATATCATTTACTTCGTGAAAGAGGAGTTATTAGATATAAGAATGACTATTATTATAATAAGAACGCTGATGGATTTAGTGAAGAAGCAGAATGGGTATTTGGTTTAGCATGGCTTGTAATAATCTACAAAAGAATGGGAGATGAAGAAAAGGCTAAAGAACTGATGGATAAACTAATTGATCTTGATACAGAAAAAGGACTGCCTGAATTATACTTCTCTAATTCAGACGAGTATAACGAAAATACACCATTAGGGTGGACCGAGTCATTATTCATCGTCGCATTATTTGAAATGAATAATAAATTCATAGTAAAACCAGATGATCAAGGCTAAATCTATAATCATCAAAAGGGAACCAGAACAAGTATTTGCCTTTATCGTAGGTCTAGAAAATGCATCTAAAATTTCTCCAGATGTTATTAGAGCTCAAAAGATAACAAAAGAGGTATTTGGTAAAGGAACAAAGATAGAAGAAATAAGAAAGGTAGGGAAGAAGCAAGTAAAGACAATTCTGGAAGTCATTAAATATAAGTATCCAGAAAACTACTCATTAAGGTCGTTAGAAGACGGTATAGAAGTAACTTATCACTATATAGTAAAAAAGCACGAAGGAAATACAAAGTTAATACTTTCTAGAAAAGTAAAAGTAGAAGGAATTAGAAAGTTATTATTACCTATTGTGGGATTTTTCATGAGTAAACATGAAAAATCCCACCTTAAAAGAATCCAGAAGTTGCTAGATAAATAATCTAGATCATTTCTGGCTCAACAATCTTTATCAAATCTTTAATATTCATTAATATTGATTCTGTTAGATCAATATTGAATCCAATTTGTTCTTTTTCAGCAAGCTGCTCTGAAAAGTATGTCTTTAATCCTAAGTAATTACCGAATGGTGGTACACCACCTACTTCTCTCCCAAATTTATCTTGGATTGTTTCAGGTTTCTCAAACTCAAATTTTTCACCTTCTAATTTACTTATAGCTTGCATATCTACTTTCTCATTTGCTGGTAAGCAAACCATAATATTTGTTCCTGATTTCTTGCCTCGCAAAATGATTGCTTTAACACCGTCACTAAGTTCCATATTTCTAATTTGAGCAGATTCTTCAGATGTTTTTGTTGCTTCATGAGTTAGGTGTTCAAATTTAATACCTTCTTCATTTAGAGTGTGCATAATTTTTTCTGTTAGTTCACTACCAGCATAAACTTTTGGCTGTAATCTAACAGATGCAACTCTTCTTGGATCTGAAGGAAATAGCGTGGTATGTCTGATATTATCTATTCCTAGTAACATCATGGTCAATCTTTCCATTCCCATTCCAAAACCACCGTGCTTTGGCATTCCGTATTTGAAAATAGATAAGTAGTCGGTGAAGTTTTCTGGATTTAGACCTTTTAGCTTGAGAGACTCAATCATTTCTTCTTCCTTGTCTATTCTTTGGCCACCACTAACTATTTCAATTTCCCTACAAAGCAAGTCAAAATAATTTGCTACTGTTGGGTCTTCTTCATTTGGCTTTGCATAGAAAGCAACTTTTTCTCTTAAGAAATGTGTTACGAAAATGAAATCTGTACCAAATTCTTCTCTTGCATAAGCACATAGTTCTTTCTCTGCTGCTGGAGATAAGTCATTCTCACCTCTTTCGTCAATACCAGTTCTCTTGTAAAAAAGCTCTAAAGCATCTCTAAAGCTTATTCTAGGGAAGCTCACTTCCTCCGGTGCTTTTGCTAACTCAACACCTAAGATCTTTAGATCTGAAGCATTTTCTTCGTTTACTGTTTGCACAATATATTTCACAACTCTTTCGAGCATGTTCATCACATCCTCGAAACTTTCAATGAAGCCCATTTCGAACTCGAATTGTGTAGCCTCAGTTAAATGTCTTCTTGTATTTGATTTCTCTGCTCTAAAGCATTTCATCAACGCAAACACTCTTTCGTATACACCAACCATCATTTGTTTATATAGTTGGGCGCTTTGTGACAGTAGAACTTTCTGATCAAAGTATTCTACATTGAACATTTCTGTCCCACCTTCAGAAGAAGCTCCAATGATACTTGGGCCGAAGAACTCGGTGAAGCCTTGGCTAGTAAGAAATTCTCTGTAGGCCTTTACAATAGTTGCTTGAATTCTAAATATTGCTTGATAGCGTTGATGTCTAAGAGTAATTGGTCTGTAGTCAAGAATAGTATCAATATGAGCATTTAACTCTTCTTTATTGATTTCTACTGGAGGAGTTTCTGTAACTTCTGAAGTTACTGTAATTACAGGATTAATTAACTCAATTCCTAATTCAGTTTGATTAGATTCCTGAACCGTAGCTTCAATATGCAAAATACTACCTTCTTTCAAGTTTTTAATCTTTTCAAGCTGCTCTTTTTCTTCTATAACTACTTGAACCAAACCAGATCTATCTCTTATTACTAAGAAATTGATTTTCCCCATCTTTCTTAATGTATGCATCCATCCTTTTACAAGGACTTGTTTGCCTACATTTTCTTTTAAGTTTTTGTTTAATAATCGTTCCATTAATAATTGCTAATAAATAAATTTAGATAAATATAGTTCGAAATTCAATCCACGCCCAGCCCACCACTATCAGAGAAGATAATGTACATGCGTGATTTAATTATGTTTTGTGTTTTTAGTTTCATTTATAAAAATAAAAAAACGTCCCTATCACTAATCAATTGATCAATAATAAGGACGCTTATGCGCGGTGCCACCTTTTTTTCTTTACTAATTTTTAGCAAAGACACCTTAAAGTATAATATTCGTTTTTGGGTCACTAACTATTTTCAGCCTTACACTATCGCTGATCGCTTGAGTCGATAATACAACATTTGATCTCTTTAAGCAAGAATTCTCATTTATGGTACTTACCGTTAGCATTAATATCAGTTGCTCTATAAATCTGCTCCATCAAAACAACAAGACTCAATTCATGAGGCATAGTAAACTGTGATAAACTTAGTACCAAATCAGCTGAATCAAGTAAATCTTGATCTACTCCGAATGCATTACCCAATATAAAGCAAAGTTCATCCTGATAGTCGATTTTGTCTTGAAAGTATTTTGCAAAGTTAATAGAGTCAAACTCTTTTCCTTTCTCAGATAGAACTATTCTGAAACCAGTTTGGTTAATGTCATCTTGGGATATCTTTCGTACACCAGGATCTTTAAGTTCCTTATGTGATATGTCTAATTTATTGGAACTAAGTTTTAGATAGTAATTAATTAGTTCTTCAATTGGTTTGGATTTAATTTTGCCAAATGTGATGATAGTAATCTTTCGCATTAGTATTAAAATTTAGTATTATTAATAATCATATGTTTCAATTATGCCAGAAAAGAAATCAGCAACCAATAATGTAAAACAAGTACTGGAAAATACCAATAAGACAATACATGGCATATGGGTTCTGCTCTCGATAGTGAGTGTTTTTTTGATAATAATATATTTTGTTAATAACAGAGGTGCAGAAGAAGGTATTCAAGGTGAATATGCTGACCTCAATCAGTTCGGTTGTACTGTAACAGCACAAGAGAACGTCCTTATCCCCGATAGTACTCCGCTGAACACTATTACGCAGATTTCAACTATTGATTATGATAATGATGTTTATCAGACAGAGTTGACTAAAAATGGTATTCCAGCAATTGTAGAGCCTAAATATACCGATTATCTAGAGCTAGATAATTGTATGAGGGAAGATGATGAAGTATTGGTTATTGAGTATGAAGGTAAAGTGCGAATTTATCCTGGTAAGCTTGTAGCAAGTCATCTAGTTGTTAATGATACTATTAAAGGACTTCCTATTCTTGTCACTAAATGCAACTTGTGTAATTCATATAGAGTCTATGTACGTGAGTATCGTAATGAAGAATTATTTTTTGGTGTTTCAGGTCTGCTATACAAAAATAATGACTTAATATTTGATCACAAGACCGAGAGTCTTTGGACTCAATTTGATGGCACAGCAAAAGTGGGTACATTTACAGATGCGTCATTAGAATCTCTACCTTTCAAGATAATGGGTTATGCAAAAGCCAAAGAGCTTTATCCTGAAGCAGAATTAATCTCCTTTGATACAGGATTTAGAAGGAATTATGAGTATTCCGGTTTCGAAGAATTCGCTCAAGTTGATGATATAGTTATACCTATTAAGAATTTTTCTCCAGACCTGCCTATCAAAGAGGATATCATAGGCTTTGAGCTTGATGGACAGAAATATGCAGTTACAGAAAATAGATTATATTATAGCGGTTCTTACGAAGACAAAGTGGCAGGACATTTAGTAAAGATCTCACTAGTGGATGGTAGCATAAAGTTTGAAATAGATGGGGAAGAGAAACCGTTTGTAAAAAGCTTCTGGTACGTATGGTATGATTTCTATCCTGAGACAATAATACTCTAGCTACACGTTAAGTGTAGAGAATATCCACTTTAAAGTGATATAATTATCACCTATGGAAGATTATACTGATAAATCTAAAATCAAAGTATTTGTTGCGATTTCTGGTGGAGTAGATAGCTCTGTTTCGGCAGCTCTGTTGAAGGAGCAAGGATATAAAGTGTATGGAGTATTCATGAAAAACTGGTCGGGCGACGATTTTGGAATCCAGGCTGATTGTCCTTGGGAAGAAGATCAGAAAGACGCAGAAGCAGTCTGTAAGGCTTTAGATATTCCATTCAGATCAGTTAACTTTGAAAAAGAATATCGCGAAAGAGTAGTAGAGTATTTTTTTGAAGAAATAAGCAAAGGTAGAACTCCAAATCCAGATGTGATGTGCAACAAGGAGATAAAGTTTGGGATATTTTTAGAAAAAGCATTAGAATTAGGTGCAGATCTTATTGCAACAGGTCACTATGCACAAGTTAACTATAATTCTGTTAAGAGTGAGTATGAACTTCATAAAGGAGTAGATACAAATAAAGATCAAACATATTTCCTAAATCAAATTACTCAAGAACAACTTGCAAAAACTCTATTCCCAATAGGTGGATATGAGAAAAGTGAAGTCAGAGATTTGGCACATAAATATAATATCCCAGTTGCAGATAAGCCTGATAGCCAAGGTATATGCTTCATTGGGGAAATTAATGTGAAAGAATTTTTGCGAGCAAATCTTGCAACTCATGCAGGTGACATAATAGATATAGACACAAATAAGGTAGTTGGTAGTCATGATGGCTTTGAATTCTATACAATAGGACAAAGAGAAGGACTTGGTATTGGTGGAGCTAGAGAGCCATATTATGTAGTAGCTAAGGATAAAGAACAAAATATAGTATATGTGGCGCAGGGCTCACAGAATAAACATCTATACAGTACTGTAGTACATTTCAGTGAATTACATATGATCGCTAGTAATTTTAGTGATGTTCATGTGCAAGCTTCAATACGTTATAGGCAGACTCCAGTCGATGGCATAATCGACATAGAGAACAATTTGATTAGATTTGAGCAACCTGTAAGGGCTGCTGCTGCAGGGCAGAGCATTGTATTCTACGAAGATACTAAGTGTATAGCAAGCGCTATAATAGAAGAAACCCCGCAATAATAATTACGGGGGTTCAATAAATTCTATGATCGTTGTGTCATTTATTCAGTGAAATCAAATGTATCCATTACCCCAGCTAATTCAGGCTCCTCAACTGCTTGATCACCTGTTGTGTAGAATAGTGAATAAATATAATCTGTGTCATCATTAAAGAAAATATAGTGTCTCTGGAATACACCAGGAACAATTTCTCCATCTGCTCTACATCCAGTGTTACCATTTAATGTAAATAACTCAAACTGGAATTGATCTGCAGATTCAATATCACCTAGACCTTCTCTAAATCCTTCTCCAAATGAATCACAGAAGTCCTGATCTAGTTCTTCTAAGAGAACAAAAGTAGGATCTTCTAATGCTTGGAAGTTAATTTGGCCTCCATCGATATCACTAATGATTTCTACTTCATTCAGAAATGAAGTAACTTCCCATGAGTCAGGAACAATCATGCTGAAGCTATAATCTGTATTTGAGTATTTTTCTTCACCAGCATCAACAAATAGATCACCTGTTTCTCCAGGTGTATCATCTTCCATTGAGTCTAACTCATTGGTTAAGTCAGATTCTAAGTCATTTAGAGTTGATTCTAAATCATTAGAAATGTCTTCTGCCACTTGATCACCGAGATAATATACTGCTCCTGCAACTCCACCTGTAATGATGCAGCACAAAGCAATAATCACTATAAGAATCATGATAGCTTTTCCACCTTTTTTAGGAGAAGCAGTATTAGATTCCATAACTGGAGACGCTGTAGGATTGACGACTTGGTTATTGTTTTCTTCCATTATAAATATAAATTTTATATAAATTTAACTATTAAATTATTAACAGAATTCAGTTTCAAGTCAATTTGAACGATTAGGAAATCAATGGTTCGATACTTGGAATAATTTGTTTCTTTCTTGAAACTACGCCAGGTAATATGACTGTATCGCCGGTATAATTTGCATCAAATGCCTTGCTTATGATTTCTTTTTCCTCATCAGTAGCCACGATTGCTGTTGCTTCTTCTTTGATGATGTCAATTGCAAACATGAAAATGAAATCAGTATTATCCTTTTCTTTTAAACCATTGATACCAGTTATAAGCTCTTCTCTAAGTGCCACAACATTATCTGGTTTAGCTGTTTCTAGTACAGAAAATCTAACCATTTTACCGTTGATCTCGTAGCTTTTGCTGTCGGCCAATAATATATCATCTGCGCTCATACCAGAAAGGTCTGATTTAGCTGCAAATAATTCATCAGCATATTCATCAAGATTTAAACCAGCAAGTTCTGCTAATTCATTCATCGCATCGATATCATCCTGGCTTGTTGTAGGGCTTGCGCCTTTTAATGTGTCAGAAATGATACATGAAAGAAGTAGTCCAAAAACCCATTTAGGTGCTTCATCTTTTACCTCATAACGGATTTCTTCCCAAACGATAGTTGCTGAACATCCATAAATTTTAATTGTGATTGGAATTGGGTTAGGTGTAGATAATCCTCCTGTAAGTTTATGATGGTCAATTAGCCCTGTTATAGTTGCCTTGTCATATCCAGGAAGCAACTCTTCTGGGTTATTAGTATCGATTATAAATACCTGATCATTCTCTGTAAGTTCTGAAATTATTTCTGGAGTTTCAACTTCAAATTTATTTAATACGTATGTTGTTTCTTTATTTAGTGAGCCACCAATAACTGCTTCTGCAGGTGTATCTTTGTAATTAGATAGGTACCAAGCATATACTATTGGTGAGCAGGTTGTATCTGTATCTGGTGGGAAATGTCCCATTACTTTCATTTTACTCATGAAAATTATTTAATAAGTTATTTAGATTTCTTTTGAAGCCTATCTAAGGCCATTCGGTAACCATTGTACCCATATTTAAGGTATTCGCTTACCTTAGCAATTGTAGCAGAACTTGCACCGGTTTCTCTTTCTATCTGTGTATATGGGATACCCTGATCTAGCATTTTAGCTACTTCCCAGCGAAGCGCGACGGTTTCTTGCTCTGAACTGGTAAGTATATCCTGTAAAAAGGAGGAAATTTCTTCCTTATTCCTAAGGTTTAATAGTGCTTTAGCAATCTCGTATAATTGATCTGAATTATTCATCCAATTCTAAATATTTATATGGGAGTCAAAATTGATTCTATACTAATTCTAGCATATTCTCAAATATCATATTTGGGTTTTTTATTCTGGCTAGTCTCTATATTGTGCATTGGGATGGCATTTTGGTATAATCTGCTTACTTTATATATTAAAAAATGAGAATGGATGTTCTTCTTGCGATATTATCAGTGCCTTTAGGAATTATTGGGCTGATACTATTCTTCGGTTTATTTAGTATGTTTTATACAGTAGAACAGCAAAGAGTAGCTATTGTAGAGAGATTTGGTAAGTTTGTCAGATTGGCAAGACCTGGTCTTCACTTCAAATTACCATTTATTGAAAGAATTGCAGGTAGAGTTTCTCTAAGAGTACAACAGCTTGATGTTAGAGCTGAAACAAAGACAAAAGATAATGTTTTTGTACATGTTGTCGTTTCGGTTCAGTATTTTGTTAATCCTGATAAAGTATACGATGCTTTTTATAAGCTAAATCAACCTGAAGTTCAGATTAACTCATATGTATTCGATGTTATCCGAGCTAAAGTTCCAGGTATTACTATTGATGAACTATTCGAAAGAAAAGATGATATTGCAGTAGCAATAAAATCAGAGCTTAATGACACGATGATTGATTTCGGCTTCGAAATATTAAACTCTTTAGTAAATGATATTGAACCAGTTCAGAAGGTAAAAGATGCAATGAATGAGATTATTGCAGCGCAAAGACTAAAGATTGCAGCAGCGGAAAAAGCTGAAGCGGAAAAGATACTGCAAGTTAAGGCAGCAGAGGCAGATGCAGAGGCAAAAGCACTACAAGGTAAAGGTATAGCTGATCAAAGAGTAGCAATCATAAATGGATTACAAGAATCGGTTGAAGACTTTCAGAATACAATTGAAGGTACAACTGCACAAGATGTAATGAACCTAATACTTCTTACTCAATATTTTGATACTTTGAAGGATATTGGCGAAACATCAAATTCTAATACAATCCTTATTCCTCATAGTCCTGGTGCAATGGGTGACCTTGCAAATCAACTGCGAGATTCTATGATTGTAGCCAATGAGGTTGGAAATAATAATAAAAAATAGTTAAGGTATTCATTTCTCTATTATGAGTGAAATATATACTGGCTTTGGTGAGGGGGTAGAAGAGCAAGCTGCTCTTAATCTCGCAGACAAGTTAAGGCCATATGCGCCAGAATTAGGAATACCATCAATTCCAGATATCACAGCTTTACAAGCAGCAGAAATGGTAGAGGAAGCATACTCTGAGTTAGCTTTTAGACCTGATGTACTAAGGGTCATTCCTATTGGCGACGAGCACGATCCATCAGTTCTTAAGATGGAGATGTACAGTAATGCAGGTGTACATGCAGTAGTATTTCATTGGGGCGTGCCAATGGTGGCTCCTAAAGACTATGTGAGTACTTCCAGGTTTCCCATCGTATTTCAAACGTCACCTTTTGTTGATAAACGTACTGCACATGACCGTGCCTATGATGCTCTCGTAGAATCTTTGAATCAACTGTTAGTATATGGAGGTGTAAACAGAAATGACATCACTAGGCTTCTGCTCGGTACTTCTACTATAGAAGCAAACGAGTTTCCTTTTTTACCAGCTTTAGTTACTGGTGAATTAGGGTTAGAAAATGCCGCTAGCTTACAGGCACTTGCAGCATGTAATTCAGGAGGAATAATGCATGAGCTTGGTTTAAGAGATGAAGTACCTGGGATTACTATTAGTGGCGGTTTCGAATGGATGACTTCATGGGTTGCTGATGGAAGTGGTACTTTCCCAGCTGATCCAGTTGCGGTTAATGTGTTTGCAAATGGGGGAGCTTTTTTGATGTATGAGCCTGGTGTTACCCTCTCTAAACTTCCGATATTCATTGATCATTCTCAAAGTTATAAGTCTTCGGGAAGTGTTGACGTGGTAACAAACCCTGATCTTGAAGCGATGGGAATAACTGGGTATACACACGATAAATGGGCCTCATTAAGAGCAAAAACCACATATTCAAGTATGATTCCACATCCCGATTTAGTTTTTCCTCAAGTGAGTGAGGAAGGCAGCTCAATAATGGTTCCACTACCAGAACCACCAGATGGGATATTTGCCGATTTGAGTAGGGGAATGGAATTGACAAGAAGAATGCCTCATTTACCATTGCCACTTGCACAATATTTTGCAGAACAGATGAGAGATCAAGGCTATGTAAGTCCAGATTCACCAATTCTAGCGCCATCGCATATACCAACTTGGAAAACACATGAGCTGATAACAAGAAGAACTTCTAGGCTAAGACTAATCTCTCCATATACTGTAATTGAGGGAAGTCCATCAGCTGCAGCTACTACCGTTTCATTAGCTAGAAATCTTCATAATGGAATGTTAACGGAAAATCCGGAACAGCCTTTCTTGATGATCAGCTATGGAGGAGGATTTAGCTCTACAATTACTCCTATGAAGCTAGGCAGTATTTAATCAATGTAAGTAACTCTGTAAACTACACCTGCTTTATCATCACTGATATACATATCGCCATTATGATCAAACTTTACATCAACTGGTCTGCCCCAAGCTTCGCCGCTTTCGGGATCTAGCCAGCCAGTAATGAAGTTTATAGTCTCAGCATTGCGATCAAAAATATTGAGTCTGACTATTTTATAACCAGTTGGAACAGTTCTATTCCAAGATCCATGAAATCCAATAAACATATTTTCATTTAATGAGTCAGGGAAACTAGTGTTTGTTGGGAAAAAATCCATTCCCAACGGTGCAGAATGGGCCTGCATATCATATGTTGACCCAATAGCCTCATTTCGACAGAAATCTTCTTTCTCTGGATATTCAGGATTAGTAATACCTTGACCATAGCAATAAGGCCATCCATAATGCTCACCTTCTTCTATTATATTTACTTCCTCAGGTGGTACATCATCTCCTATTTGGTCTCTACCATTATTAACACCCCAAATTTTACCTCCATAAAATGCAAAATCAACAGTATTTCTAAGGCCACTTGCATAAATACTGTGGTTGCTACCATCCAAGTTATAAACAGATATTGCTGCTCGTCGAGGATCAGATTCTTCGCATACATTGCAACTAGAACCACTAGCTACGTAAAGTCTTTCATCTGGGCCTATTCTTACGGTTTTGGAAGTATGTCCATCAAATGGAAGATCAGGTACAATAATCTCCTTACTGGAATACGTTCCCTCTGAAGTTATGTCTCGATATACACTGATTTGAGATTTTTCTCCAACATAAAGATCACCAAGATAGTATTCTAATCCATGTGGTGAATCTAATGAGCTATCTACAAGCAGATTTTCTTCTGCAAAACCATCTTTATCATTATCAATAACGACATATAATGAATTTGCTGACTGATCTACTATCCATAAATTGTTACTATCATCAAATGCAATTCCTCTAGGCTTTACAAGTCCATATGTAAA
>JAGQLK010000220.1 GCA_020429485.1 Candidatus Dojkabacteria bacterium
CCAACAAGTCGTAAACGATAAAACTCGTGAGAGTATTTTAGGACTTGCAGATGAGCTGGCAATACTTAATGCCTCATATGATGAGTATCAAGATCAATTGCAACAAATAGAGGAGGATACTGTGGCTTTGCAAGAAAGAAAAGAATTTCTAGATGAACAGATTAGATTATTAGATGAAGCAATAGCAAGAGCTGACAGCAATGCAGACGGTGTACGAGCAAAGCTTGGTGGAGTACAACAAGAAGCAGAATTACTAGAATCTCTTCTTGAACAAGAGGGTAGTGAAGGTGAGAGTGGATCAAATGAACTTGTAAGTGGTGAAATATATTTCCATGGTACTGCTATACAACCAGATCCGCCTGCTGATGTTTCGGTAGATGCATTCGGACATGGATTGGGACTATCTCAATGGGGGGCCTATGGAGCAGGTAATGCTGGAATGAGTGCTGAGCAGATTCTGTCTACCTATTACAAAGATACTCATGTAGAAGCGAGAACTGGCTATACAATAAATGTTCAAGGGTATGGAGTGATGAGTATTGATGACTATGCTGCTGGCTTAGGTGAAATACCAAGTAAGGCATGTGGTACATTGCAACAGATTGAAGATTGGGCAGCATATGCAAATAGTCAAGGATGGGCTGCAAATGATGCCAGAAGAAATAAATACGTTTTAGATAATCCAAGTACTGTATGGGATTGTTGGCCTGAAGAAGCAATAAAAGCACAAGTAATTGCTGCTAGGTCATATGGGATCACAAGCGCACAACCAATCTGCACTTCAGCTGCATGCCAAGTATACATCGGTGGTAATGCCAAACAATGGGCTGCATGGGAAACAAGCAATAAATTCATTATATCTGATGGCTACACTCAAACTGGTCAGATCATTAGAGCTTACTATTCTGCATATAACCATAATGGTTGGGGATCAGCTGATCATGCTACGGTCTGGGGAGCTAATGATGGTAACACAACATCTTATTCATACTTGAGGGCTGCTTATGATGCACCATTTACCTATAACTATACTTTCTATCGAAGTGAATGGAAGAGGACTAATTCATATAGTATGCAAGATTTACAAAGTATGATTAATTGGTGTTCAACTCCAGGTAATTGCAACACTTATGCTTGGTTAAGAGATAACGTCAAAAATAAAATTGGAAATCTACAATCACTTGTTTTAGAAAAAGATGCATCGGGTAGAGTAAGAAAAGTTATTCTCAATGGCGATGCTGGAAGTGCCTCCACTTCGGGTAGATATTTTAGATCTGTTTTTAATAAGTGGATAGAGAATGTTCAGCCAAGTGGAGAAATAGATAAGATCCCAAGCATTACATTTTCTGCAACCGTTGTTGAATAATCATTACTCTTATTGGAATTATCGAGCATGCTTGCTACAATCTAAGTAGCAATAATTAACGAAAAAATATGCCTCGAGATATTATCAGTTCAATACGACAAATTATTCCAGAAAGAAAGAAGAGTGCTTTCGGCACACTAGAGGTATATCCCTTTGATGTTAAGTTTGCTACCCAGAATAAAGGCGAAAAAATATTCATTAAGACTAGGAGCCATGTTGTTACAAATATAGGCTGGTTAGTCAGATCGGCTTTTGCTGCAGTAGTACCGTTCATTTCTTTGCTACTCCTTGATATTGTTCGCATTATATCTACAGGTGGAGCATTTAACGATTTTGCGATCTTTATTCAGGAAG
>JAGQLK010000221.1 GCA_020429485.1 Candidatus Dojkabacteria bacterium
TTAAGAACTAATAGTATGGAAGAACAAATTGAAAAATTTCACTCAAATATAAAAAAACTTACTATCATTATTGTCATTCTCTCTATTACAACTATAGTTTTTCTAACCACAACGGTAATATTGTTGCTTACAAGACCAGAGCTTGAAACAACCATAATGGAAGTACCTCCTACAGAAGTAGAGTCGACAGTCACTCCTTCCATATCTACTACTCAACCGGTTTTCCCTACCATTGAGACTATTGATCAAGAAAAAGAAACAAAGTCTTTTGAAGTTCTCTTTGGAAACTTTGTAAATGCTCCTCTTAACCTAAAACTTGAGCAAAGCGATATAATATACACAATTAGTGTCTCAGAACCACATGAAGGATTACAGCTGCCTGGAAGTAAAAGCGGCATATATACTTTCTATCTAGATGAACCTATTACTATTACTAATGAAGATACAGGAAAACTCGGGTATTTAGTACCATCATCAGGCGGTGGAGACTACATACAAATCGAGTATAATACTAAGCATCAAGTCGTTGCCAACCAAAGTGAAATGCTATACGGCTACGATTAAGTCTATATTGAACTATCAACGATTTGATATAATCAGTTATTATTTTGGACTATAAATTCATGCAAAAAGCTATTGTTCCTCTTTTAGTTATACTAATATTTGTTCTAATACTAACAAATATTCTATACACCTATAACGGGAGATACGTAGGCGCTTTCGGGATTTTATATAGTTGTACGGAAGAAGAAAATCAGAAGTTCATAGAAGGTAGTGAAGAACTAGCTGATTATTTAGTGGAAAACTACGATTTTGAAATAATTGATGCCCCTATAGGTAACATGACTTCTAAAAAGATATTTTTATCAGGAAGTTACAAAGGATACAAAAATATTGTGATCGATATACGATACTCTAGTGAAGCTGAAAGAGATGCAAATGGATGTGAATGGCAGGCATATGTAGAACATAGTAAACGAAGCCTTTCTTGGAATATTGATGAAGAGGAACAGAAAATAGATGAGTTAGTAAATGATATTCATAACTGGTATCTAGATTATTCTATGGAGAATAACCTTTAAAGTTTATATTTCCTAGCTTTACTGATAAATCCACCTAGTAGCCTTCAGGACTTCCATTTCTTGACCTAAGAGTAACGTCCCTAAGAACATCTTGATTTATTGGTATTCCAGCCTCTCTATATTCCTCTATCGCAGGAAGAACTTGATCACCTGCATGAACTAGCTCTAGTCCCCTATCTCTAGCATATCTGTCACCAGCATATACTACAGTATATCTGTTCATAACAGCAGCTTCAGGAATTTTCGACATGGATATATATACACCAGTAACATTATGTTCCTCGGTCATTTGCCATGCAGGAATCACTCTTTCAGGTAAGAAGATATAGCCACCTGTACCAATACTTATTTTTTTGGTACTCAACCCATCACCTTTCTGAAATTCAGTCCCACTTGTATGCATAAGATCCAATAAGCTATCACTAAGAAATAATGTTGCTCTAGCAACATATTCACCATGCCTTTGATGAGGATTGTCCTCTTCATTAAAAGGTCCTCTCTCATTTATACCCCTAG
Organism: Candidatus Dojkabacteria bacterium; assembly: GCA_020429485.1. GTDB lineage: Bacteria > Patescibacteriota > Dojkabacteria > B142 > OLB20 > JAGQLK01. The sequence goes on from JAGQLK010000221.1 coordinate 1,599, forward strand.
GACTTGTTATTACGTCAAAAAAGTGGCTCCAAATAAAACTTGGATACACTAACTCTTGGTTAACATCATTTGTCTTATATGATCTCTGTGCAATAAGCATATTT
>JAGQLK010000222.1 GCA_020429485.1 Candidatus Dojkabacteria bacterium
ACAGTTGTTCTTGGGTGGTATTCCCCGAGTTAGCCACAACTAGTTTTTTCCCGTACTTTTTTTTTAGCTCAAAAACAAAGGATAAACTTAATGCATTCTTTGACGGAGAAGACATTACCAAAGGATTAATAGGAGAAATATTCAAACAAGCAAAATTATCTCAGATTGCTGTGTCTTTTGGCTACGCAGAGCAAACTGCCGATGGTAAGAAGTACAACACATTTGTGACCATAGATGCAAAATCTAGAATTTTTAAATACAGAAAGACACATTTGCCTGGTTTCGAGAAAATCGATCCAAATATCAAGAATTTTCAATATGAGAAAGCGATATTCGATGAGTCAGATGAGGGCTACCCTGCATATGATATCGACATACTAAACACAGATGGAAAGATCGAAAAAGTAAGAATAGGAATGATAATTTGCCATGATAGGCGCTACAATGCTCCATATTTAACTTTAGGACAAAAGGGCTGCCAGGTTCTAATAAATGGTTACAATACCCCTTTTGACTTAACTTATGCTCAAGAGCTAAATGATCATGTGTACGAATTTCATTACTTACCCCAAAGAGCACAAGCAATCACAGAAGGCATGTACATCATTTCTTCTGCCATAGCTGGAGAGAACTTCGGTATCAGACAAATCGGAGGCAGCTGTATACTTTCACCTTATGGCGATTTCATAGAAAAATTGGATCATGATAATGAACAAATCATCTATGGAATTATCGATACCAAACAATGCTCAGAGGTAAAAAAACAGAAATATAATGGCAAACGAGCCAGGTATGAGATCCTACTTGCTGAAACAATTGAATACTCAGACCTTGATACTATTATCTCCAAAATCAACGAAAAATATGGTACTCACTTAACTAAAAGCCTTGTACTCAAAAATAAAGGAATAAGAAGTAATGATGAATATCACAGTACTTGGATCAATAAAGCTAATACTATTTTTAACTCGTTATCCTAATGAAAGACAATATTATTAGTAAAAATGTAATTATTCTTGGCTCTGGTATTACATCGCTTATGGCTGCTTACAAACTTTCGCAAGTAAGTGATACGAAAATAACAATAATCTCAGGAGATGATGATAATTGGAAAGCTAACTCCGATACTTTTCAAATTACACCCTTCCCTACTTTAGCGGGACCATTAGGAGTAGAAACCCAGAGTGGTCAGATATGGAATGGACCAGATATCAAGCAACGAGTAGCTAATAGCAAAGATATTACCAGCAATCTCTACATCAATGAAGAATTAAGTGAATACTCTCAGAATTGGCTAAAACAATTTAGTGAAATAGATAATTCTCCAAACTCTTACCAGAAAAGGTCAGAGCTATTATACAAAATGAATTACTTTTCTGCTCTCCAAATGCGACGAATGTTAGGAGATGAAAATGAAGAGATTGGACTGACATTCAAAGGTAACCTTAGACTATTTAGTAACCAAGAAAATTTAGATGTCGCATTTGGCTATCAAGATGTCATCGCTAATGTTGGAGGTAAATCGCTACAAAAACTAACAAAAGACGAATGCAAAGAGCTAGCTCCAAACCTAGATAGTTATTTGGAAAGCAGCGATGTACTCGGAGGGGTTTTCTATCCAGAAGACGGGAAATTAGATGGCACTAAACTTTATAATTTCATCAGAAAGCAATTAGACGCTTCAGAAAAAGT
>JAGQLK010000223.1 GCA_020429485.1 Candidatus Dojkabacteria bacterium
ATTATATTCATCAGTATTAATAGGGGGATTGATTAGGCCTAAGTCAGATTGTGCGCTAACAATAGTAAGCATTAGATTTGTTAAATAACAGTTAGTATACAGAAAAATTATGTGATTATAAATCTTTTCCTATCTTCTCTAATATTGGCACTATTTTTAAAGCTTGAATGCCCATAGGAGAGAGTGAATATTCAATGTAGGGTTTTGCCCCGTGATGATTCTTTTTAATTACTAGTTTCTTTTGAATTAGTACATTTAGCTTGTCTTGTAGAACTCTAGTATCAACATCAGGAACTCTGGCAGCTATCTCATGGTATCTGCTGGGCACGTTTATTGCATTGATAATTATCATCATCCACTTGGAGCTTAACAAGGCCAGTGCTTTTCGCATGCTTTTCATTTTCTCTGTGCTTTCAATATTTTTTATCATGTAATCAATTTGTTTGTTATTAATGATAGCATAGTATTGTAAACATACTTTTTTGAATATGGTCACTAAGAAAAAAAATAAATGGTCACTGTATATTCTTGAATGTGCAGATGGGTCACTTTACACAGGGATCACTAATGACGTTGAAAATCGATTGGATATGCATAGGTCAGGCAATGGATCAAAATATGTGAGAACTAGATTACCATTTAAGCTAGTTTATTTAGAAAAAGTAGGGGATAGATCCCAAGCTAGTAAACGAGAATATGAGATTAAGAGCTTAACTAAGCAACAAAAGTTAGAATTAATCAGGAGGTCTGATCAAAGTTAGAAACTACCTGTGCAGATATGAATCGCCCCATCAAGTATCTCTATGTAGTTAGCGTAACCATGATTGATAAATCCAGTATTATAGAAATTATTATGCGGTTCCATACTACTTAGATGTGTGTGGGAAGTTATGTAGTATGTATTATCTGCTACTGCTTTCTGCTTAATATCGTCCTTAATAAGCTGATTTAGCTTTGGAGGAACAGAGGATTTTGTAATAGCACGAATTCCTAAGTATTTAAAAAGAAGGACCTCGATAGATAGAATACGTCTACGTGTAAATCTATCAATCATCCTTGGGCTGTAATTCTCTGATAATTCTAGTGCTTTATAGTACCATTTGACATGCCTGGGAAGCTTATTAATATCTATCAACTGATGTCCGTGGGTTAAGATGATTTCTTTATTAGGGTGAACCAAGTTGTAAGACTCAAGAAGCTCGTCTGCAAATAACTCGTACCGTTCATCTATCAGATCTTCAGGGTCATGATTACCCCATAGGTAGATGGTATTCTTTTCTTTAAGAAGTGGAAAGAGCTTATTCCATTCGCTATTGATAAATTGATCAAAGTTTATTAGCCAGCCTTCCCACAAGTCACCATTAATAATTATCTGATCATAATTAGCGAAAAGCTTGCTTAAATAATTAAACAATTTTTGATCAAATTGATCAGTAAGATGTATATCTGCTATTACGAGTGTCCTATTCACTACTAGTTGAGATGAAAAGATTATCAAGATGATTCTAACATCTCTTGTTATATATACAAAGTATGGTATATATGTCCTTACCAGCGCTGATATTCTTGAACAGTTGCATATGAAATAGTACCGCCAGTAATTGGTTGATAAATACCATTTACAATCTGAATATTAGAGTTCTGAGCAAACCCTCTTGTTAG
>JAGQLK010000224.1:0-947 GCA_020429485.1 Candidatus Dojkabacteria bacterium
AGGATGCGTTTTGCCCAATTGCTTTTTGTTAGAATGTCAACTATTGCCGCTGAGACTCTTGTCTTACCTGAACCTGTAGCCATAACAAGTAAGGCTTTCCTATAGCCTTCTTGGTATTGCTCACAAACTCTTTTGATTGCTTCTTCTTGATATATTCTTCCATGCCCTCCAGCTATCTCCTTATTAATTTTAGGAGATTGAATGGAATCCTTCATGTTTCGCCGATTTATCAATGTTTGTAATTGGCCTCTAGTATAAAACCCATATACTTCTCTGGGAGGGTATTGCATATCATCCCACAACCATGTTTCAAATCCGTTAGAGTAGAATATTATTGGTCTTTGCCCAAATTGATTCTCAAGGCAATCTGCATACAGTTTCGCTTGCGTTTTACCTTTTTTAGGCGAAGCAGTAGTACGTTTGGCTTCAATGAGACCGACAGGTTTACCATCATCACCCCAGAGAACATAATCTACCCAACCCTTTCCTTCTCTATTAGGCATTCCTGATACTTCATACTCTTCTACATTTTCACCTTTTGGATCCCATCCAGCCTCTCTTAACATCAGGTCAATGTACATTTCTCGGGTAGCTGCCTCATTGGGGTCTTGTACATATTTCTCTGCTAGTCTTTTCTTATCAGATTTTTGAACCTGGATCTGTTGTAGAAGCTTGTCATAATCTGACTTGAGCTGTTCGTGTTGTTCTAGTAGCTCTGATTGTGCTTTATTATTTTTTGCATCTTGTTCCTGAAGTGACTTAACTAACGATTGCAGTTCTTGCGCTCTTTTGTCATCAGTTGCACCTTGAGGGATAATATTTTCATCAAAGCTGCTTTCTACAAAGATTCCAGTAGAATAACAGATTGCAAACCAATTCAGAAAATCAAATAAATGTCTCAAGATTAATAGTGCTTCGCGAGTTGAGATCTTGGCTTCACTATGTAC
>JAGQLK010000224.1:957-1662 GCA_020429485.1 Candidatus Dojkabacteria bacterium
TGCCTGATTACCTAATTTCTTGATCAACTTGATTCGAGGAAACAGATGTGGATCAAGATTATCCTTGAAATCCTTGTCATACATCATTGCAGATAATGTTTCTTGATAGGGAGTATTGAGGGTACTATCAAGTTGATAGATTTTTTTTATTGCTAACTCTAGTGCTCTTCTTGAGTACATGCAGCTAGTTCTTGGTGCAGTGTATACTGCTTTTTCAGCATGTAAGGAAGCTTGATATAATTCTTTCCAGTTTTCTTGTAAGAAATCAAAGTTAGAGTTCATGGTTTAGTTTTTCTAGTAGATTATACACAACTTGGTTATATTTGTATTGTAGTACACTGTAGTTACTTGACTAGCTTGATAAAATCAAGCAGATATTATTTTATACAAATGGATGCTAACCTTTTCTGGAGATGTTACAATAAAGTACTATGAAGCAATCAAAAGCCTCAAACAAAACAAAATCTTCCACTATCAAGTCTAAAAAACAGCCTATTAATAGGAATTTTGGGGACAAAGTAGATAGGAATCTAGGTAAATATCTGCAAGATACAGGTTTCTCGTCCATGGCGGAGATTTTGAAGATTGACAAGTAATCAACTTATTTTCAAACAACCAAATCCAAAGGATCTTGATGAAAGATTTAAGTTCGTAAAGAATAAAGTTCTTAGACAGAACATATCGAATACCCTCTCATACATTATA
>JAGQLK010000225.1 GCA_020429485.1 Candidatus Dojkabacteria bacterium
TATAGATATCCCGTTTCATAGTACTCATTCGACTCAATAATTTTGTTATTAAGTGGTAAAGCTATTTCAAAATAATCATATTTTAAAAGTGTGAATGAAAGTTGAGACATATTAAACAATGTATCTTCATCTGCAGAGATACTTGTAATACTAGCAATCGCTTCATTGGCAGAATCAGCTACTGCTGTGTTATCACCTTTTTTAGCTTCATCTAATACTTGTAGTGAAAGTTCCTTATCTTCAAACAGAATAATTCCTTTAACAAGCAACATTTCCTGACTTAGTTTGTCATCATTGATGGTTTTTGCATACTCTACTCTTTCATCTAGTAAATCTAAAAGCGACAATGCATCCAGTTTTAATTTAATAAGATTTTCATAGTTAGGACTGATTTCAAGACCTGTATTGAAATATTCTAGTGCCTTCTGAAAATCGCCTTGTTTTAGATAGATAGTTCCTAATCTTTCATGAATTTCAGCCAATGGCTCTGCTTGTTCAATGGCTAATACTAAAATCTCTTTTGCCTCTTCAGTATCACCCTTTAACATAAGAATATCTGCTGCAGCCAAATAAGCATCAGGATTGCCTGGCTTATCATTAATAGCAAGCTTGTATTGCTCTAGGGCAAGTGAGTACTGATAATTCTCTAAAAAGCTGTTACCTTCTTGATAATGATCACTAGGCTCAGTGTTATTAATACAGGCACTTAAAGTAAATACTATAAGTAAGATAATTGTTAATTTTTGAATCACTTTCATATCTAAATATTAATTTGTATCTATATTAACTTCAAATTTTTGACCTAATTTAGTAGCTGAAACACCAATATAATCTGAAGGATCAAGTGATGGCCTTCCTGATTGGGTTAGATCATAAACTCCAAAATGTAAATGAGTCACTCTATTCCAAGGTGCAAACGAACTGATATTGCCTTGATAGCCAATTAATTCACCTTGTTGAACTGTTTGTCCAACTCTAAGGGAGTGGTACCACTCACCAGTTACTGCATCTCCCATATGTGAATAAAGTGTCTTTACTTTAAGTGAAGGTACATAATCAGCAAAAGATTCATCAATGTCTTCACATATTATTTCTATTTCTTGATTTGGTGCAAATACTCTTGTCACAGTTCCGCTACATGCTGCATATACTGGGTTGCCTTTGCTACCTGCCAAGCCTTTACCATCAACTCTAGTCCAGATATCTACTCCATCATGTTTGACAGGATCATAAAGAAATAACGCATGTGCTGCTATTCCATCTGTAGGTATTATAAATGGAGCAGGTTCTGTTTCTGACTCATATATTTTGACACTAGTGATATCAATTGTGTCGTACTCACTTTCAGCTTCAACTCCAAGTACTCTACCTGCAGTGCTATCTGCTTGTGCAAATATTTTTTCAGGATTCTCTCTAGGAATTAATCTTCTGGTAAAGACATTTAAACCAATCAAGGTATTTTCATAGCCTAAGAACAGAGTTGAGATTATAAAGGATGTTACAAACCCTGCTAATATCACACTGAGTATTGCTAATATTCTTTTCATGAAAATTGAGAATTTAATATAGTTTACCAGTAGTAATTATTATTTAAAATAGAT
>JAGQLK010000226.1 GCA_020429485.1 Candidatus Dojkabacteria bacterium
AGTGACGAATACATTTTAGAATTAGCAGATGTAATTGAGAATACATCTTTAGCTGAAAATGGATTACTTCCTCATATTTCTACATATTTATTACTGCAGAATGATGATAGCTTGCTTGCTAAAGCATCGTTTAATAACTTTGATAGAATGGACTATACCGATCTAAATGCTACTCCTAGAGAAGCTGGTGCAAGTGATTGGTTCCAATATCTAAAAAATAAGGTATTAAATAACACAGATCATATACAAGAATATACAAGTTCAGTAAATATTTCAGGTAATGTAAACCAATATTTCAGTCCAGTAGCAAACCCAGATAATGACGATACCTACACAATATATATGCGTAATGGCGGTATAATCCAAAATCTAACATGTAATCTTAAAACTATCTTCATAGTAGAAGGAGACGTAGTAATTAATCCAGAACTTTTAATAGATCAAGCTAAAGATGGTTGTGTCTTTATAGTAGATGGTCAAACAACAATAAACCCTGGAGGCAACAAAGGTAGCAATGACGCTACACCTATAACAAACTATGATGTTATAGAAGCATTTATTATCACCAACCGGTTTGAAAGCGCGCCTGATACTAATGAGGATGGATTATTAATTGAAGGTGGCTTAATTGTTACAGGAAGTAATGATCCAGTATTTGGTAGAGATCTTGGAAACGTTAGGAATTATCAAGCCCCGTCAGAAGTATTTAGATATGATGGAACAAGATATATGTATCTGTTTGGAGAAATGTTTACTTATAAGAAAAATTATAATATCCGGGAGAAAGCATTCATTAATTCTCTTAATTAAATCATTTACTATTAAAACAAGTATCTTGCTATCATTCCAAATTAATATTATTCTGTAATAAATCTATCACAATAAATTGTAGTATCGAATTAGAATAACTTTATCTATTGAATATATTGGAAGAAAAGAAGACGTACAATACTATTATCGTAGTACTAATTATAGTATTGGTTTTATTATTCGCATTTATTTTCTACATGCTTTTTAGAGATACTGGAAATAACTCCGATAACTCAGATAATTCAACTGATATAGATACAAGCATTCTTCAGAAAGACTTTGAAGGTGAATTTGTATCTGCTAAAGTACCACAAACATGGTATATAGAAGAGTATAAAGATGGAGAGAAAGCATTCCCAATATACAGAGCGGATGGGACAATAGATGATACAAAAACATATGTAGGTCTGACAGGTTTGGTCATCAAAAATGAAACGGGTGATGAAATATTTAATATGCTAGCTATTTCAAGAGAGTTTGAAGATGATTATTGTAAGATTATTACTAAATTTTCCGATACTGAAACTAACTATATAACAGACATAAGGACACAAGCCGAATCCCAATTTTCCCCAGAAGAAGAAGCATTAGGACTTCCAATTATTAATAATTATATTGAAGATAGTTTTATTGACCTTACATATCTCGGAACCAATCTAAGAAGACATGATGCTGATCTATATTTAAATGCGGATAAAACAGGTAATTACTTCAATCCCATATGTAATTCATATTCTAGAATCATATATGTGCCTGAGTTAACTTTTATGGTCAATGACTCTACTACATT
>JAGQLK010000227.1 GCA_020429485.1 Candidatus Dojkabacteria bacterium
TGATTTGGCAACTACAAATAATCCAGCTAATAGTGGCCCGTATCCTGCTAAAAACGAAAGTGTTGTGATAGTAAGTTCTTTTGTACCAGATAGTTTACCGTCCAATATATCCTTCAACAGTGATTCATTAGTTAAAAGAGGAAGATTGTATTGCCTACTGTAATAAATTGCTAAGCCCCAGAAAATCCAGGACCACAGGTAGGTTATTAGAATATAGATGTAGTGTTTTTTCTTCATAGTTTATAAATTAACATAAAGATCTATTTTATGATTATATGGGTCTTCTACAATACAATAATATTGTCCCCAAAATGCTTCCCAAGGCTGTTTGAAAACAGTGAAATTATGCCCTTCTAGTAGTTGAGCTATTTTATCTACTTCTTCCTTTGTAGAGTATTCTATGGCGAAGGCTGAATGACTACCTGGTCTTGGCGTCATATGAGAGATTTCTTCGAGTAGCTTATCGGTATCAATCATTAACGTACTACCTTCATTGGTATTAATTGATTCTAAGTGTTGCTCATCTTCCTCAAATTCTGGAAATTCAAAACCTAGGATCTGATAAAATTTGACTGAGGTAGTAAGATCTTTAGAACTTACTGCTACTTTGTTAATTTTCATGATTATATTTTTTCTAATTATATTTGATATAGTAAGAAAAGTATAATATCAGATCTATGATTCAGAGATTACTATTTGTTATTCTTATAGCATTTATTACACTCACAACTTTTTCCATGACTGTGGAGGCACACGCAGATGATGTCAGTGCTGCGTATTTTTATCTCCATGAAGATTGGAATTTCAATGAAGTTGCAAATAATGAAATAGCTGCTGCTCATACATTTAATTTTCAACAGGCAAGTCTTGCGTTAGGCTTTGATGAGACTGTTAGTTCGTTTGATGAGTATGAACAAGAGCTAATTGAATACCTGCAGTCAAATATACAAGTGAGTAATTCTCAGCAGGATTGTTATACAAGCGAATATGATTTGCTAACAGAAACAGATCCTGAGCTAATCGAATTAGGAGTAACTATTACCTATAAAATAACTTGCGCAAATGATATTAGTGATTTGTATATAAATGACACTGTTTTAACAGATGTTGTTGCCACGCAACACAATTTTATTGCTATTTTCTCAAAGCCTGACGAATTGATTGAATCAGTTAACCTAGGTAGTGAGGTTACAGATTGGAGAGTTGACCTATCTAATGTAACTGACAGTGAACTAGTGGATGAAAGTCCTAATATATTCTTTGGAAGATCGACTAAAATCACGATAATAATACTAGCTGTAATAGCACTAGGGATTTTAGTCTATAGACTTAAGGATAGAATTAATAAGCGTTAGCTATTGAGTTGCAAATACTAACTAGATTATTTAGAATCAGCTCAGTTACAATCAACTTATGTTTACTACACGAGGACGCATAAATAGAATAGAATTTTTAGGATTTAATATTCTTTTATATATTATAGCTCAATTAACTGCTTTGATAGCAGATGTAATTGACCATCTTGATACGAATATAATTACTGATATGGTTATCAGTACATCACTATTTG
>JAGQLK010000228.1 GCA_020429485.1 Candidatus Dojkabacteria bacterium
AGTAAGTAGAAGTAGTTTTTTGACCTATCTATATTTAATAAAAATAGAATACTCAGCACCATGAGTGCAATTTGCAAAGGATCAAGATCGGCACTTCTAAACGTATGTGAGCTAAAATACCCGCTGGAGTTCGTTATTATATTTTGTCCCACTGCTAGAAAAGATAAGGATGCTATGAAGGACGATAACGGAGAATATTTTTTATTAACAATCAAAAAGATGCAAATACTGATTACCACTCCAGAGACCGCACTGATTAATCTATATACATACCTGCTTTCACCAAAGACTGTGACAAGCACTTCTGTCAGATAATACCAGACAGGTGGTTTCTCATAAAATGCCTCACCGTCTATTTGAAGCGCTCTTTTATCTGAACTGGATAATGTACTATTAACTACTTTGATATTAGTATTTTCATCCCAAAGTTCTACAGGTGCAGCCCCTAATTTATAAAAGAACAAGTAAGCCGATAAAAGACTAATAATTATTATGAATATTGCCTTGATATTTTTACTGTTTAGCAAGTGTATAAGATAAATAATATCTAATATACTACCACAGCTGAATTATTGAAGAATCCCCATAGAGAGTTAAAGTAACTAGTGGTTATCTTCCACCTTCCGCGATTAGGATCATTGAGGTAAATATACGTTGGATTTTCAATGGGTCCTTCATAACCTACTATTACATAAGAGTGCATTCCTGACACTGCGTAAATATAGTCCCCTCCAGGCGTATGCCATGAAATATTTTTACCAGCATAACTATAACCATTATGAGCCCAGATAATTACTGGATTACCATTCTTCACTTCCTGAAGCGCAGCTGTTCTATTCCAGCCAGTTTTTGCTGAGCTAGATCTGTAGCCACTGATAAGTCCAGATATTGGTCCCCAATATACTCCATATCCTTTATTGACTCCATAGATATCACCAAGATAACCAACATTCGGATTACCCCAAATATTATTATCTGGATCCCAAGGTGTATTATCTTTTGCTATCTGAGAATGCAATGTTAAGGTCGAAACATATATACCTCTATATGCCAATGCCATTCTAGTAGATACTAGATTACATGAATATCTAAGCTGCTGATAAATAATCGGTACATTTAGAATAAAGACTTCAGGCTCTGTCGTAAAACTATGTGAGAATGCAGACCTAGAATCTAATCCATAAATTGTTTTTACTCCTGGTGACACTGAAACAGTATACGTTGTATTAAATGGCATATCTTGAGATGGATTGAAAACAAGTGTCGTTCCAGACCAAGAGTATGTCCCTTGAAGTGTAGGAGTAATAGAAACATGTGATTGTGCTGAGGCTTTATCAACCGCCTGATTGAAGGTTATGTTTATATTGGATCCCTTACTAGCTGAATTACCTGCGGGAGCGAAACTACTAACTGTAACTGCCCCAATTGTTGTGAACTCCCAAGCTACTTCTTTCTCTGTATATCCACCTATTGTACTTCTTAATCCAGCAGGGAAGTTAACTTTATATGTTGTCTCCTTAGCTAAATTCT
>JAGQLK010000229.1 GCA_020429485.1 Candidatus Dojkabacteria bacterium
AAATTTTTAAAGTTAAATACCTTTGCAAATGCTCTTTTAATAGCAAATAATGAAATTTTTCTTTGTTTAAATCTAGCCATAGGACTCTATCTGCGATTTATGCTACTATGAATTTAGCTATTTTCTACAATAGTATAAGTAATTAAACCATGCGCGACAATCTTTGGTTAAGCGAAAAGATGTATGAAATCTGGGAGAACCATTTTGAAGATATCCCAAGAAAAAATCGTGTTTTAATCAAGTTTAGCAAAAGATCATATAGGCAACTTGGCTGCATCAAGTGGGCAAAAGATTCTACAAGAGGACTTAGCAAACTTGTGCGAAACAATCCGGCAGTCGAAGATGAAGATAAACGAATCTCCTTAATTAACATAACAGGGTACTTTAAAGATGAATTTGTCCCCGACGATGTTGTATCAGCTACAATAGCACATGAACTATGTCATTATGCACATGGATTTAATTCTCCACTACAGCAACTATACGAACATCCTCACAAAGGTGGGGTTATCAGAAAAGAAATGAGTAAAAGAGGACTAGGTATGCTTTACAAAGAAGCTAACAAATGGCTCAAGGAGAACTGGGAAAAATATGTTCGCTATCAAAAAGGTATTACCTAATAATAACTTCGTATCCTAAGTCACTTAATACAAGCTGAAGAATATTTCTACTATCTATTTTCGCTTCATTTAAAAGCTCAGCATCTTCAATAACTACTTTGGTTGAAAGATTAATCAATTCATTAGTAGCCAAGTTGTGGTCGTCATTTGGATCATTTGCGAATAAAGTACGTAGTACCCCGTTATCAGTTATTACATCAATATCTCCGTAGATACTAGAATCTAGTACTTCTGCATCAGGAATAGTTATGGTAATAGTTTGCTCCTCTTGATTAATTTCTATATCTTCTTCAGTAATCTTTGATAAATCAACTCCAACATCTATTCTTACAAGTGCTTCTGCATCAATTGTTTGCCCCCACCAAAAGTTAGACCATCCTGATCCATTATCAATTACTAATTGTGCTTCTTGATCAACGAATACTGTCTTAGTGACCAAAAAAGCCTCATCATTGATCTTGTTTACAACAGTCTCAGATGTTATCTGTACTTGATCAACTGGTTCTTCTGGCTCACTCTCAGGGAAAAACATTCCAATAAAGAAAGAAAGCAATGCTACTGCAATAAATGCAGCACTAAGAAGTAAGAAATTTTTAATTTTTTCAGATAAATTTTCCATAAATATATTATACCAGTTGATTAGTTCCGGCAGGATAATATTTTAAATTATTGTGGGTATTCCAATACTCATGTATTTGATCCACAAATTTCCAGGCAGCTTCTAGTTCTTTAGTGGTTAAAAAGTTAGTTTTATCCCTTTTAAATATCTCAGATAAAATACTTTCATATGCTTCAGGCAAAATCCTCTCAAATCCTTCTTTATAAAGAAATTTCATATCCACACTATCTAATTCATTCTCACCTGGTTTCTTTGCATTGAAAAATAAAGATATC
>JAGQLK010000022.1 GCA_020429485.1 Candidatus Dojkabacteria bacterium
AACACCTAAAGTAACAAATCCTCCAGTATATACAGGAATCTCGTTATACGGAACAGCTGTAGATGGTGGTGTGAGTTTAAATTGGAATGTATCTGGAGTTGATACAAGCAATGGTTTCAAGATTGTTTGGAATAAGACAGGAAATCCAGTATTTGGTGTAGATAATGCGAAGTACATAAGTGATGGCTCTACAAGATCAATGACTGTTCCAATTGATGCTAAATCTGGTAAAACATTGTATTTCAAAGTTTGCAGATATGTACCTGATGGACACACTTGTGATAACTATAGTAATCAAATTGCAATTACTTATTAGTTAAAAGGTAATAAAATTAGATCCCGCATCTTTGATGCGGGATCTTTTGTTTTATAGGTATAATAATTGTCCTTTTGACAATGTTTTACTTGTGAATATCCTCAATAATTGTTAGAATTCGTACGTTAGCAATTAGTTAATTAATTATTATATTTATGGCAAATACATCATCTGCTAAAAAAGCGCTCAGAGTTAGTCTTAGAAAAAATAAGATTAATACTAAAATAAAAGATGACATGAAAGCTGCAAGAAAAAGCGTTAATGACGCACTTGCAAAAAATGATGTTGAAACCGGCAAAAAGAATCTTGGGTACGCTTACTCTAAGATTGATACCGCAGTTAAGAAAGGTGTGCTACATGCTAACACTGGTTCTAGATACAAATCTAGATTAGCTGCAGCTGTGAAAAAAGCTGATCAAGCAAAATAACAGATATTTATTATTGCCCCGGCTTCAATGTCTAATTCACTTGTTAAGTTAATAGACAACTCATTATTACCAGCGATACTAATTATTTTTGGTAAGTTTTTGGGTATATATCTTGCTAACTTTATATTTGGTGCAGAAATAGGCATCACCTCTAACAGTACTGGAGTATTCTCTTTTCAAACAGTTACTACTCAAGAAGACCTAGTTTTAGTGTCTACATTTTCTGATCTGTTTATGTTTAGTTTGGTAGCTCTTGGGTTTATTATTAACCTTGTGAATGCTGTCTTTTTCCACAACAGTCATATTAATGTTAATTTAGTTGCAAAGTTAGCACATCTAAATCTTCTCTCAATCGTAAAATCTTCATATGAACTATATCACTCTGGTGTCACATGGTTTATTTTTACTTGGGTAGCTTCATTTCTGGTATTATTTAATGTAGCTCTAGGTAAAACGACTGGCTGGACTGGTATAGTTGTAGTGTTATTTTCTATCGCACTAAGCGTTGCATTATTTAGAGATCTACTCAAAGAGATAGAACTGTCCAAAAAGAAATTAATGCAAAATATATAAAAATCGATGAAGAAGAATACAGTATCTATTGAAGTTTCACTCAATACCTTATTACTAACTACGGCTTTTATAGTTGGTGGCTTTTTGCTCTGGAAAATTCGAGCAGTTATTTTCATGCTTTTTTTAGCATTCATAATCAATTCAGCTCTAAGGCCAACTATAGATATTCTTGAAAAGAAAAGAATTCCTAGGTTTGTATCTGTGACAGGAATATTCCTGATTTTGATTGTTGTAGTCGCTTTTGTAATGTCTACGATTATCGCTCAGACAATTGATCAATTCTCAAACTTTATCAATGAACTTCCAAACTTCTTAACAAATTTAGGAACTATACTCTCTAGTGTTGTGGAAAAGCTCGTAGGCTTTTTCAATAGAATTCCTGGAGATGATGTTGTAAATGAAGAATCGGTTAAACAACAGATTGTTGAATTTTTTAGCAATACTAACACTAATGATATTACAGGTGTTGTTGGGGATGGCTTCACAGGTGCTTTATCAATTATTAATTCAGCAATCTATATAACTTTTGGAACGTTCACGGTTCTAATCGTAGCGTTTTATATGCTTATTAGAAAAGACAATATTTATGCAGGTGCATTAACATTGTTCTCAAAAGAGAGGCAAAAGAAATATACTTCTCTATTAAAGCAGATAGAAGAAAAACTAGGTCAGTGGTTACGAGGTCAATTGACTCTTATGCTTGCTGTTGGATTTTTAACCTGGTTAGGACTAATTATTCCTTCTTTCTTTTTTGATGGCTATAACCTAAATGAGTTTGCACTATTGCTTGGTGTGCTGGCTGCATTCTTGAGTGCTATTCCAAACTTAGGTCCTATCCTTACAGGATTCTTTGGCGTAATTATTGCTGCTGGTTCAAATCCACTTTCGCCTTTATTACCTGCGCTATACATAATAATTCTCTTTACTATTATTCAACAGATAGAAGGTGTTCTTCTAGTGCCAAATGTTATGAGGAAAGCAGTTGGGCTAGATCCAGTAGTAACTATTATTGCTGTCATTGCAGCATTATTAGTCTTTAATATTATTGGTGCTTTAATAGTGATTCCTTTTATTGCTGTTGTAGAGATAATTATCAGGTATCAGTTTGAGGAAAACAAAAAGAAGAAAAGCCATAAGCTTAAAAAAGCGTAGCTATTTATTGTTTTTCAATTCTTCTAGAAGATCTCTCATTTCAGCAGCTTTTTCAAACTCTAACATATCAGCAAAAATATTCATCTGAGTCTCTACTTCTTGGCGCAGTTCTTTTTGTTCTTTCTTAGTCATTGCATTGTAACTTTCTGCTTGCTTCAATAATGATGCTTTCTTTGACTTATCAGATTGCTCTTGTTGATCATCTTCTCTTACAAGGATGTCTTTGATTTCCTTCTTAATGCCTGTAGGAGTAATGCCATGTTCAGTATTATATTCCTCTTGAATTTGTCGTCTTCTTCGAGTCTCATCTACAGCAGCTTTCATGCTACCTGTAATCTTACCTGCATACATTATTACTTTTCCTTCTTCATGTCTTGCTGCTCTACCTATTGTTTGGATTAAACTTGATCTAGAACGTAAGAATCCTTCTTTGTCTGCGTCTAAAATGGCAACCAAAGCAACCTCAGGTAGATCTAACCCTTCTCTTAGTAGGTTGATCCCCACTAGTACATCGTATTTACCTAGACGCAAATCTCGAAGCAGCTCTACTCTTTCAACTGTTTCTATATCTGAATGAATATATTGAACGCGTATATTTATGTCTTTCAAAAATGAGGTTAGGTCCTCAGACATTCTTTTAGTTAAAGTAGTTACAAGTACACGCTGATTTTTGGCTATTGTAGTTTTAATTTCTGCAATTAGATCATCTATCTGATTTACTTCTTGGACATCATTATTTGCGTATGACATATCCGTATAACCATGTTCTATAAGCTCTTTACGTAAAGAATTAACAGCATGAGTTTCAATTGGTCTAATGTCAATGTTGGGATCAAGTAATCCAGTAGGTCTTATTAATTGTTCTACAATGCCTTGATAGTTATTATTCAGTACTTCCGAATCCTTAAAATATTCCTTATTTCTTTCTATAGTAATACTAGCAGTCTTTTGGCTGAGATCGACCTCATATTCATTTGGAGTGGCAGATACGTATATTGCTTGAGATAACTTATCTTGGAACTCAGAGAACTGAAGTGGTCTATTATCTTTTGAAGCCTTTAATCTAAATCCATAATCAACAAGTGTTTGCTTTCTAGCTTGGTCACCATTATACATTCCTCTTATTTGTGGCATAGTCATATGAGATTCATCTATAAACATTAGCCAATCATCAGGTGTGTAATCAAGCAGTGTAGATGGTGCGACACCTGGGTTTCTGCCATCAATGTATCTGGAATAATTCTCAATACCAGAGCAATAACCCGTTTCTCTTAACATTTCTATATCGAATTTTACTCTTTGCTTTAAACGATAAGCCTCGATTGTTTTTCCAATTTTTTCGAATTCTGCCACTTCTTCTTTTAAGTCTTGCTCGATCTGTGGAATTACTGCTTTTAGAGTCTCATATGGCGTTACAAATTGTTTTGCTGGAAATAGTTTATATGTATCGGGCTTTTCTAGTACTTCTCCCGAAATGGGATTAATAAGCTTGATAGAATCAACTTCATCACCAAAATATTCTACTCTTAAGGCTTTTTCATCGTAGGCTAAGTATACGTCTATTGTGTCTCCTCTTACTCTGTATAATCCTGGGAAGAAATCAAATTCACTTCTTTCGTACTGCATATCAGATAAATGACGCAAAAACTTTTCTCTCTTATATGGTTGTCCTACTGTAAGCTCTCTAGCTAAATCTAAGTAGCTATTAGGATTACCTAAGCCATAAATACATGATACAGAAGCAACAATTATGGTATCTCTCCTGGTGAGCAAAGACTGTGTTGCTGCATTTCGGTATCTCTCAATCGTCTCGTTGATATCTGATTCTTTTTCGATATACAGATCTCTTCTTGGGACATATGCTTCTGGTTGATAGTAATCGTAATACGATACGAAATACCTAACAGCGTTATTTGGAAATAGGTCAGAAAATTCAGAAAACAACTGTGCAGCTAGGGTTTTGTTATGTGCCATTATTATGGTTGGCTTTTGCACCTCTTGGATGATATTTGCCATGGTAAATGTCTTACCTGAACCGGTTACACCAAGTAATGTCTGATGGTCGATGCCACTTCTAATTCCTGCTGATAACTTACGAATAGCTTGTTCTTGATCGCCTGCAGGTTTGAATTTTGCTTTTAGTGTGAATTGCTCCATTTGCCTTTAATTATAAACAATTCTGGCATTATCTTGAAATTAAAATATTTATATATCTTGTGACTTTTTTGTCACATATCCAGTTATACATACTGATTATATATTCTTAAATTATGAAAAAAATATTATTATTCTTAATTATTTTTACAATTGGATATGCAATATGGACATATCTTATTGTAGTAGGAGAAGTATCTGCTGAGACAACAGGGCCTAAAATAGTAGAAAATGTTATTGCCTCAGTGCAGTCTGGTTCTCAAGAATCTGTAGATACAGCAATTCATGAACAAGAAGTATCAACTGATGCATTATCTGCCTTGCAAGAAATCACATATGATTTCGAAGATGTATATGGAAGTCGAAGTGAATTCCAAGGAGAACTACATTCAGATATGGTTTATGTAAATTCATTTACTGAGTTACCACTATATTACCAAGACTACTACTGGGGTAAATACGAAAATGCCGCTGCTGGTGCTGATGGATTAAATAGAATGCCTATTTTAAATGCTGGGGATGAGATTGGTGTTGTTACTGATAAGTATATAAATATTAAGTCTTACAATGGTTACATTCAGCCAGCATATGGCTACTACTTTGCATCAGGAGTATGTTGGAGTACAACAACATTAGGTACGTTAATGAATAACGCTAATGCAGATTTTCAAGCAAAGTACGGAATGGATTTGTTTGTGTTCGAATATGGAGACAGATCACCTCATAGTGATTGGTATCAGACTTATCAACCTGCTAATAATGGCTATGGATATTCTGTATATCAGATAAGCGAAGGAGTACCAGGTTTGGAATACAGGTTTAAAGTAAATCCAGAAATAGCTAATGTTCCTGAGCTTGCTGATCTAGAAGTGAAAGTAGTTATGATGTACTCTGATACACATGATACCGCAGCATATGGTCAATCAATTGCTGGATTCATAGCAAGTAACAAAGAGTTCTAAATAACTTTTGTAATTAGGAGATACTAGCTACGAATAATTATTATAACTAACCATATTTATGTAAGAGATATTCTTTACAAGCGGTTAGGGATTATGTAGATTATAGTATCTTCTAATTCAAAATGAGAAATTTATTAAAGACACTAATTGCATCTTTCGTGCTAGTTTCTCTAGTTGCAGTAATAGTATTGTTAATGTTCAATACTAGGATTTCGTATCTCTTAAATTTTGAGAGATTTTTTGAAGGTAATACAGAAGCACTAGTAGCTTCTAATTCAGACATCGCTTTTGAGTCAGCAACAAATATTTCTGATCACGCTACTGGGATATTTGCTAATCAAGATAATTTCCCTATAACTGATTTACCTATCACTAATGTTGTACTTGAAGAAGTACAAGTTTATGAACAGCAGTTTGCTTTGGCAGACCAGAATGGCTATGACAGAGATATGAAGTTTAGTAATACCAAATCGGAGCAACCTTTAGTAGCCCAGGATTATTATTGGGGTAAATACATAAACGGATCGGCAGGAGCAAAGCAAATAAATTCTATTCCTGTATTGAAACCAGGTGATCGAGTAGCACTTCTAGGAGATAATGTTTTTCAACTATACGCTTCAAATGGTTATGTTAAACCAAGTGGTTACCACTATGCTTCAGGATTATGTTGGAGTTCAAGTGCATTGGGATTATTACAAGATAATGCAAATAAGGCATTCCAAGAGAAATATGGCGTTCCACTTTTTGTGTTCAATTATGGTGATCGTGGACCTCATGGACACTATTATGCTACCTATGGGGGATATGGATATACAGTTTTTAGACAAAATGGGGTTCCAGTACAAGATTATAGATTCACTGTTAATCCTGCTTTAGCTGATATACCCGAGTTAGCTGATATCAAGGTAAAAATAGTAATGACTTATACTGATGAGCATCCAACTGCAGCATTTGGCCAATCAATAGGAGGCTATATTCAGAGTAACAAAGAATTCTAGTCGATAGTATTTACCAACCAGTATTTACATTTATTTCCTCTGCATACGGGCATCCAGCCTTTTGAGCGGCATTAAGTACTACTGCAGGATCAGAATGTGGGAGTAGACTCATTAAAGCCCAGCAGAATGATTTTCCTCCTGGAACATTTGCTGGATATTTACCTATTTCCTGACCTAAGGCATGATTTGCCTCGCAGTTCGGACATAGCATGGTGGAGCGAATAATATATAGATGCTATCATTATATCACCGTTTATGTTATTGATAAATAATCTGATAAAATGATATTTATGAAAGATATTACCTTCTCGTTTCTTGACCTAGAAACAACAGGTATTGATCCTATTTCAGAAAGGATTGTCGAAGTTGGACTAGTGAAAGTTCGAAACAATGAAATAATAGAAGAATATTCTCAGCTAGTTAATCCAAAGCAGCCAATGTCTGCGTACGTAACTCAGCTTACAGGAATTAAACCAGTTGAGTTATTATCTGCACCTACTTTTGATGAGATTGCAGATGAGTTGGAAGCGCTATTAGCTGATAGTTTGCTGGTTGCTCATAATGTGAGATTTGACTATTCATTTCTTGAAGCAGAATATAGTCGGTTAGTTAAACCATTTGATTATCCATATCTCTGCTCGGTCAAACTATCTAGATATTTGTATCCTCATCATGTAAGGCATGGCCTAGATGCAATAATGAATAGATTTGATATTGCATGTAGTGATAGGCACAGGGCATTTGATGATGCTAAGGTAATTCACCAGTTCTTTCAAAAATCTCAAGCTGAATTAGGAGATGGAAAGATGTTAGAAGGTATAATGGCACTTAGCCAGAAAACTAAAGGAAAAGATCTTCTTGGGAGTCCTAGGCTGATCTAAGTTTACTCATAATTTCCCCATAGAATCCTAAGTTGTGCAAAGTTGCATATTGATGGCCTATTGCTGATTTATTTTTGATCAGATATCTTAGGTAAGCTCTCGAGATATTTTCAGTACCTGGGTAAGTTATTTGGCTATCGATTGGTCTATCATCAAATTTATATCTTTCAGACTTGATGTGTAGTACGTCGTAATGTTCGAAAGATGCATCCCCTTCTCCCTTATGTACATAAAGATACCCATGTCTAGCATTTCTGGTCGGTAATACAGTATCAAAAATATCCCAGCCATTATTCACACAAAAATTTAAATCATCAGGTGTGCCAACTCCTAGTGCATATCTAATCTTATCTTGAGGGATTAGTTCTGCGAGAAAGTGAAGTAATTCCTTATGAAATCCACCTTGGTCAGTTAGATCCCAAGTTTTTTTAGTCTTAAGTGGCATGCCGCCTAATCCATAGATATCAAAGCCGATTTCCATTAACTCCATAGCAGATCTTTTCCTGTATTCCATGTTATTGGCTCCCTGGATAACAGCAACGAGTAATGGTCTCTTTATATCTGGATTATCAAAATCATTTTCGGATAGACCAAGTTCATTTAAAAAAGCTTTCTTAGATCGCTTTGCCCATTCCGTAGTTCTGCTGACACTTCTTTTTATTGAGCTAAGACTGTCACTTTCAATTAATGGTTCATCTAAAACTACGCGCATATCAGAGCCGATATTATGTTGTATTATTTGTGATGACTCAGGTGAAAGAAAGTTGTATTTCCCAGTTATAGGATCAATAAAGCTACAGCCAGCATCTGTTATTTTATTTTGTTTATTGGCTCGTCTATGAATAAGTGAGAATACTTGAAACCCGCCACTATCTGTTAGTATTGGTCTATCCCATCCTGTAAATTTATGTATTCCCCCATAGTCTCTCAGATATTCACTACCAATCTTTTGTTCTATATGGAGTGTTGTAGTAACTAATTCGTTTATTCCTGCTGATTTTAGTTGGGCAAATGATGTATTTTTGACTGTACCATATGTAGCATCTGGCATGAATGCAGGATAGTTAATATCTCCATGGAGAGTATCTATTTTACCTTTGCGGATTGCATCACTCATCTAGTTGAAGAGTATCAAATAATGTTTGCCATTGCTCTATTGTGAGCTCACCTGCTCTTGCAGAGTCTTTATGTCCAAGATCAACTAAGGCACTTTCTACATCTTTCTTCTCATATCCATAATTGGATAGATTTTTACTCAGCTTCTTTCTTGGTTGTGAGAAACCCAATCTAATAAATCTAACTAGTTTCTGGTTTATATTATCCTTGAAATTCTTGATATGTATAATCCCTCCGTCTACTGCAGGTACTGGATAAAAGTCCGTATTTGGAATTTTGCTTACATACTCGACATCTGAATGTAATGCTGCATAATTACTCAAGAAAGTTGCTTTAGGTGCTTGAGCACTGTACTTAAGTGCTACTTCGTTCTGGAGTATAAAAGTAAGTGATTCAGGTTTATGCTCTTGCTCAAAGAATTTCTTAATTATCTGTTTGGAAATGTTGTATGGCAGAGCTCCAACCACTTTATAATCTCTATCTTTAATAGTTTTATCTATATTCCATTGTAATACATCTGCTTGGATTACTTTGAAGTTCTTATAATCCTCAAAAATCTCATTTAGATGCTTTACTAAGTCAAAGTCGATTTCAATTGCGATTAGTTCTTTTACTTGTTGCAAGATAAAATTAGTAATAGCTCCATCTCCAGGTCCTATCTCGACAACCAAATCATCTTTATCTAACTCTGCAGCTTCCACAAAGTTCATGATCCATTCGATATTTCGTAAAAAGTTCTGACCAAATTGTTTCTTAAAATTGTGTTCTTCCATTTTTTATAGACAATGGTTGATTATACCTGAATTATAGAGTGATACCAATTAATATGGGTGTTTTATTGGTAATTGCCAAGGACTTCCATGACATCTCGTGTTGGGTTTATAGTTTTGATGATTTCCTTACTGCTTAACGGATTACCGTATTTAATTCTCAAAGTAAACTTGCCTGGGTTTGAAGTGATGGTATGTCTAAGTATTTTAAGGTTTTCTTGATCTGTTTCATTACAGATATCAATTAAAATCTCCTTACTAGTTGTTCCTTGAAAGCTAGCTGGATTTTCTAAGTCTTCTACTATTAGATTTAAGTTATCGTTCCTAAAATTAGTAGAACCGCTCATAAGGTAAGGTTTATTCTCCTCTAGGTCTTCTACGTGTTTTGCATACGCTCTTGGAAACATAACTCCCTCTACTCGAGTATCTAGGTCTTCTACTTGAAGTAATGCCATAGGTTTTGAATCCTTTTTTGTATGAGTAGTTTTGATACTTGAGAACATTACTATTGTTTTGATTTTTTTGCCTTCGGGCATGGATTTAGCTTTTGAAAGAGTTGTTAACTCATTAGAAAGAAGTGCATGTTCGTATTCCTCTAATGGATGTGAAGATAGGTAAACATTAAGAAGATCCTTTTCCCACTTTAATTTTTCTTTTTCACTGACTGGCTCTACGTTTGGTAGTGGAGTTTCAGAGACCATACCATCGTTAGCATCTGTAGCCATTGAGAATAACGTAGTTTGTCCAATCTTAGCTGCGTGTTGACTTTTACTCACTTTAGAAAATATCATTGGGACAGCTTCTAAAATGGCATTTGCTTCACCAAATTTACTTAGTGCTCCTGCTTTGGCCAAGTTCTCAACAACTTTTTTAGAGATTTTACTGGTTGTAAGTCTATCAACAAGATCATCAATATTTTTGTACGGTCCATTTTCTTCACGCTCTTGTACAATTTCCTCGCAAACTTTGATGCCAACACCTTTTATAGCTCCTAATCCAAATCGGATTGAATCAATACCTTCAGTAGTAAAGTACACATTTGAACGATTAATGTCCGGTGGTCTAAGCTGATACCCCATTCTCTTAGCTTCCCTAATATCTATCGCAATTCTTTCTAGATTTTCTAGATCTGAATGCATTAAAGCAGCCATGAATTCTAGTGGGTAATGAGCCTTAAGATATGCGCACCAGTAAGCAACTACAGCGTAGCTTGCAGAGTGGGCTTTGTTGAAACCATAATCAGAGAACGGAGTAAGATTATCCCAAACTTTAAGCGCAATTTCTTCACCGTAATCAAAATTTTCTAAGAAGTATTTAACAAAATCAGGTCTTTTGGCATCGAGGATTTCAATTTGTTTCTTCTTCAAAGCATTTCTGATAACGTCACCTTCGCCAAGTGAGAATCCACCTAAATCCCTACAGATAGCAAATAATTGCTCTTGATAGATTGGGTAGCCATAAGTTTTTTGTAGAATGGGCTCTAGTTCTGGAATAATATACTCTGGTTCCTTCTCTCCATGTTTGCATTTAATATAATCAGGTATGAATTTCATAGGCCCAGGACGATATGCAGCTGCTAAGAAACAGATATCTTCTAAATTTTCAGGTTGTAAATCTCTTAAATGTTGCTGCATTGGTGGAGACTCAAATTGGAAAACTCCGATAGTTTCTCCTCTACCAAATAACTCAAAAGTCTTTTTATCGTCCTCAGGTAGATCATTAACATTAAGATCTACATTATGTCTTTCTTTGATGAGGTTAAGGGCATTTTTGATAATTGTTAAAGTTCTAAGTCCTAGGAAGTCGAACTTCATAAAATCAAGCTTATCAATCCATGTACCATCCAATTGTGTCATGAACATTTCTGGATTCTTACTATCAATCTGTAGTCCCATGTACTCATCAATTG
>JAGQLK010000230.1 GCA_020429485.1 Candidatus Dojkabacteria bacterium
AGATCGCTCTAATCGTAGCTGAGCCCTATCAAGGTTAATAAACATTAGATTTATATATACAGATATATTTAAAAATGATCACACTGGTGTACTATGTTGGAACCTTAAAAGCACACAACATCTTTAACTAATGGAATGTGTATGCAAGTTAAATCGCATTGTGCTATACAGGCATCATATGCGCAGCCTATTTGACCTTCTTTACATATGTCACTGTCAAATTGCAAATTACAATTTAGAGGGCATTCAGTCTTAGATTTTGAAATTCTATATGATATGTAGCTAGCTAATAGTATTAAGATTAATACGGATAATAAAATAACTTTTTTCATATATTAGAAGTATATCAGATAGGTTCTGACCGTCCTAGTTAGAGTCTTGAGGTGATCACACTGGTGTATTATGTTGGAACCTCTATTTATGATAGCAAATTAACTGAAGTGGGTTTTAATAGCGTGTTCAGCAAGTCTTTTAACTAGGTTTTCGGAGATATCATGCTTTCGTCCTTTGGCTTTATAATTTCCGACAATATATGTACCTCTACCAATATCCACAAGAATAATCTCAGCTATTTTATTGTAAGGATCGTACACTAGTGCAAAGCTATCTGATCCAAGAACAACACCATTACCTTCATTAAATGAGCTGAGCGCCATTGCTCGCAACTGACTATGTATCAGCTCTAAATTTAATATTTCTATATTTTGTTTTGAAAGCGGTGTATGTTTATCAATAAGAATGAGTCTGCCACCTTGAGTTACATCTGTCATTAGTAATGTAGTATGTTTTTCATTAATACGAATTGTTGGGACGACAGGGAAGCCTCTTTTTTTTAGCCAAGAGTGCTTTTTACGAATTTCTGTATAGCTTGTTTCAGGAAGTTCTGCTACAACAGTAATTTTTTTAGTTATCATGGAGCCAACGATACGACTAGATTCGTTTTTATGAAGACGTGCGGTGCCATGAGAAACGGCACCCTCTACACCTCCTGATAAACTATGTTGATTGCTTAATGAAATATTGCTAGCTCTTTTTGAATCAAGTTTCTGAAATTTTTCTATATCCATGTTTAAATTATAGCAGACTTGAGGTTTCAACCGTCCTAGTTAGAGTCTTGAAGTGATCCCGAACTAGGATTCGAACCTAGGATAGCAGTGCCAGAAACTGCTGTGATGCCACTTCACTATTCGGGATTGTTAATGGTGCGACGAGAGTGTCACATTGTGCGTATAGTGTACCACAGAAGAGCAACTTGTTAAGCCCACTCCTTGAGGATTTGCTCACGTTTACGGGTGAAACTCTTTTTTGAATATCCTACACGGCGAATAAATGAAGCTGTCGATTCTGCCCCAATAAAGTGAGGTAACACAACGTAGCTGCTACCAACGTCATAGAGTGTTTGAGCGTCCTCGGGTGTTTCGGCAAAGACGATGATAATGGGGTGATTGGTGTGATCACGAAGATGTTTTACTAAGGTTGCATTGGTTTCAACATCTTTGATTGATG
>JAGQLK010000231.1 GCA_020429485.1 Candidatus Dojkabacteria bacterium
GGAAGTCATTAGAGATTAAACCTGGTAGAGATGAGAGAATACCTAAAGTAATAATGATAGAAACACCATTACCAATACCATACTCTGTAATTAATTCACCTAACCACATTAGTATTACACTGCCAGCTGTTAGAGTTACAACCATTGTAATAAGATCAAAAGTTGTAATATTAGAGATCAATCCTGCTAACTGAGGTGAAGTCTGACCTACATTATTTAAAATAGTATAGATGACAAATGCTTGAATTACAGCTAACGGAACTCCTAATATTCTAGTATATTGGTTAATTGTTCTTCTACCTCGTTCACCTTCTTTTGATAGTTCTTCAAGTTTTGGAATTACAGTTTGTAATAATTGAAGAATAATTGAAGCATTAATGTATGCCCCAAGACCAATTGCTACTACTGATGGGTTATCTAACCTACCACCTGTTACTAGAGTAAAAAAATTGTTTAATGGATTGCCTCCAAATGCTTCATTGAAAAGCTGAACATCAATTCCTGGTAGTGGTACTGCAGCTAAAATTCTATAAACTACAACCATACCTAAAGTGAACATAACTTTCTTACGAACTTCTTTGCTTTTGAGCGAATCTAATAGTGAGTTGCCAGAAGCAATCTTTCCGGTACTTGAAGAAACTTTTGCTTTGGAACTTTTTAATAGATTAAGCGGAGATTTTAAAATGTTTGTAAATCTTGACACTTAAATATACTGAATTTTAATATAATTTTTACTTAACGCTGCCGCCTTTTGATTCAATCTTTTCTTGCGCAGCTTTAGAAACTTTAAGATCAACTAAATCAAGCTTCTTTTCTAATTCGCCGTTTCCTAAGATCTTGATAGAGAATTTCTTACTTCTTCCAGTAATAAAACCTGTCTCAACTAATTTCAAAGGATCGATAGTTTCACCATCTTTGAAAATATTTAGATCAGAAACATTAAATTTATATTCAGTAATTTGTGCATTAAAGTAACCTCTTGTAAATCCTCTTAACTTAGGTAACCTTCTTGACAATGGCATTGCTCCACCTTCCCAACCTTTTCTTGGTGCTTTATATCCAGATCTAGATTTTTGACCTTTCATACCTCTACCTGCAGTGTGTCCACCTTTGCTAGAACCATATCCTCTACCAACTCTTTTACTTGATTTTGTGTTTTTAGTTTTACCTAAATTATTCAACATTGTCTTATTTTGATGATTTTAACTGTTGTAATGCTTCTATTGTCGCATACACATTTGTAATATTATTATTTGTTCCGATTACCTTAGTTAAGATATCCTTAACTCCAACTAATTCTAGAACAGATCTCAATGCTCCTCCTGCAATTACACCTGTACCTGGAGCAGCTGGTTTCATGAAGATTTTTGCTGCTTTCATTTTGTGTGTAATTTCATGAGCAATTGTTGTTCCTTTTAACTGAACATCGATCATATTCTTTTTAGCTTGATTATAAGCTTTTTCTTCTGCTGTCTTTACATCTGCACCTTTT
>JAGQLK010000232.1 GCA_020429485.1 Candidatus Dojkabacteria bacterium
GGGATGAGCAGGCAGCTAAAAAAGCTAAAAGCTATCAAGATTTGTCAGGCTTCTCAAGAGATGGCCTTATAAAACAACTAGAATTTGAAGGTTTCACCACTGATCAAGCTGCTTACGGTGCTGACAGTGTGGGACTGTAATAGTTAGTTCTTCTTAAAAACGCCAATGAAGGCCTCATCTTATGGATGGGGGCTTTTTGTTACCAGTATTGCCATGTTTGCAGGGTCCAGAAGGGTTGAGAGTTATCTGGTGCTGGTAGCATTGGTAGCACTGTAGGCAGGTTATATGAGTAAATTATGTTGTTAAACACTATGTAGATTTGTTATTATGGTAAGTATGAATGATTATGATATGGTGACTAAAGAAAATGTGGTATTAAGCCATAAAGAATTAAGTCCTCAGGATTGTGAAAAAACATTTGGAATTGAAGCAGGCCTAAGTACTGCATTTCAAATAGGAGAGCAGGTGTTTGGTGTTTTCAAGATAGATAAACCAAATTGTTTTCCCAGTTCGCCCAGTGTTTCAATAACAACTCCGTATTTGATCTTGCAGTTTGGTAGGCATATGAGGGTCAGTTTAGACAACTACAAAGGCCTTCGCGAAGGTCAAAAAGTTATTTTAGGTCGAGTTGACCAATCAAGGTTTGCCTTTGACCAGACTGTATCTAGAAGGCATGTAGAAGTGAGTTTGAAAGATGGAAGGGTAAATGTTATTGACTTAGGAAGCACAAATGGAACAAAAGATGTATTTAATAGGGTTGCTTCATTAATTAAGAAAGATAATGAGATTTCTAGTATCAGACAAGGAGAGGTTGCCGGCAATACTGTTTTTGCAAAACAGGTAGAGAATCATGAGCTTACAAGAACTCCTGATAATGATGGTAGACCACTAGATCAAGAATACATAAATAACCAAACTAGAGTAAGAGAGTTTTTTGTTGATGCTATTTCAGATGGATCACTTTATTCCGATGTAAGTGGAGAAAATTTCTCCTTAAAAATTCAAGAAGCACATGGCATAGCCAATAAGAATGATGTTTATGGTCGAGTTGGAGCAGGTTCTCTAAATGTTGAAAATGATCAGTTTCGTTCTGATTATGGAGGGTTAGGAAATAGAAGAGAAAGGCAAGCAAGAGAAGTGGCATCTATTGCAAATAAATATGGAGATCCTTACTCTAGGCGATTTGAGAGTTCAGGAGACATGAAAGTTAGACTAGCAGGTATACCTGATGAGTTTTTACCAGTGGATAAGAATAATGATTATATGGGTTATATGTTTTTCTATCCATCAAGCGAAGCAATTCCAGCTTATATGAAGCAAATCAATAATTTAGGGAGTGAAATTACAAAGCTCACCAATAGTGAAAACAGAGATACACAACAAGTAGCTGAGTTAATTGGTAAACAGTATCAATATGGTGCAATTATTAGACCATTTAATCAAATAAATAATTCATTATTTATGAATTTGGCTAATGCACAA